>CBRGMI010000102.1:0-6518 GCA_967797495.1 uncultured bacterium | reverse complement strand
AGATGCCGACGAGCGCGTCTTCCGGATCGAACACCGCGTAGGGACCGACGATCCCCGCGGGTCCGAGCGGGCGACCGTGCGACGCCGCCCGAGCCTCTTCCGGCTCCAGACGGATGCCGGGCAGGTGCCGGACGGCGGTTTCGAGGGGCTGGAGCGTCGCCTCGCCCGGCGGGCGGGCGTCCTCGACCAGGAACGACCCGATCGCGGTCCGGCGCAGGCGGACCAGGTGCGCCCCGCAGCCGAGGGACCGACCGACGTCGGCGACGAGCACCCGCACGTACGTCCCGCCCGAGCACGTGACCCGCGCCTCCAGATCCCGCCCGTCGAAGGCGGACACCGCGAACGCGTCGACCCGGATCGGCCGCGGCGGCGCCTCGAGCACCTCGCCCCGGCGCGCCGCATCGTAGAGCCTGCGTCCCCCGACCTTGGCGGCCGAATAGGCGGGCGGCGCCTGCATCGACTCGCCCACGAGCGAGGCGCAGGCGCGTTCCACCTCGGCGAGCGACACGTCGACCGGGGCCGTCCGCACGATCTCGCCGTCCGCGTCCAACGTGTCCGTCTCCTCGCCCAGCCGTCCGGTCGCCGCGTACGTCTTCGGGAGCTCGCCGAGGTAGCGCAGCAGCCGGGTGGCACGACCGACCCCCAGGACCAGCAGCCCCGTGGCCATCGGGTCGAGGGTGCCGGCATGGCCGACCTTCCGGGTGCCGAGCGACCGGCGAACGACGTCGACCGCGTCGTGGGAGGTCATCCCCGACGGCTTGTCGACCAGCAGGAGCCCCTCCGGCGCCGGCGTCATCGACGGCTACACGGTCGGAGGCTCGGCGTCGAGGGCCTCCTTGAGCGACTCGACCGTGGCCACCAGTCCCTGGCTCGAGGTGAAGCCCGACGCGAGTCGGTGCCCCCCGCCCCCGAAGCGCGCGGCGGCGGCCGCCACGTCGTGTCCGCCCCGAGAACGCAGGCTCACCTTGAACCGTCCGTCGCGCTGCTGCTTGAGGATGGCCGCCACGTCCGCCTCGCGCGCCGTGCGGACCAGGTCGATCAGGTCGTCGGCGTCCCCGGGTTCCAGGTCGGCCTCGTCCAGGTCGGCCCGCGTGAGGTACGTCCACACGAGGTCTGCGTCGGGGTCCGCGCGGACCCGTTCGAGGACCACGCCGAGCAGCCTCAGGTACGCGACCCCGTGGTCCTCGTAGAGCGCCTGCACCAGCCTCGTGTGGTCGAAGGGGAACTCGCGGAGCTCGGCCGCCAGGCGGAGCGTCTCCGGGCCGACCGACTCGTACTGGAACCGTCCGGTGTCGGTGACGAGCCCCGCGTACAGACACAACGCCGTCTCGACCCTGATCTCGCCCCCGAGCACCTTCAGGAGGCCGTAGACCAGCTCGGAGGTCGACGACGCCGATGGATCGATGATCGGGATCGTCCCCAGGCCCTCGTTGGTGGCGTGGTGGTCGATCCAGATCAGCGTCGTCGCCCGCACCGCGGGACCCCCCAGCGACGCCAGCCGGTCGAGCGACGCCACGTCGCACGTGACCATCACGGCTGGGTCTTTGGGGAACGCGGACGGCGGGACCAGCGCGTCGGTCCCCGGGAGCATCGAGGCCCACCGGGGGGGCTCGAACGGGTCGTTCGGGAACGAGCACACCGTCTGCTTTGCGAGGCCGCGCAGGTGGTTTGAGAGGCCCAGCATCGATCCGAGCGCATCCGCATCGGGGTTCACGTGACACGCGAGCGCGATGGTCGGAGCCTCCGACAAGGCCTCGGCCGCCCTCGCGACCTGATCCGTCGTCGTCACGTCCCCTCCCGCTCGTGCAGCTCCCGGAGCAGCCGCTCGATGCGGTCCGGCCCCCCCTGCGCATCCTCCTGCTCGAACCGCAGCTCGGGGAGCACCTTCATGCGCACCTGGGAGCCGATCACCTTGCGGAGGTGCCCGCGGGCCGACGCGAGCGCGGCGGCCGTCGCTCGGTGCTCCCGGTCGTGGCCCAACGTCGTGTAGAACACGCGCGCGACGCGCAGGTCGGGGGTCACCGTGACGCCAAGGACCGTGACGAACCCGACGCGCGGATCCTTGAGCTTCGGGATCTCCTCCGCGAGGATCTCGCGGAACTCCTCCGAGACTCGATTCGGCCGGCTCCCCTCGGGCACGCCTCACGCCTCCGGGTAGTGCAGCGTCAGCTCGCGGTCGATGACCTCGATCTCGCCCCAGCGGTCGACGAGCTTCTCGACCTCGTGCAGGACCCGGCGAGCGTGGTACTGCTCGCCGGCCACGGCGGCCACCGCGATCGCCGTGCGCTGCCACAGGTCGTGGTGATCCACCTCCGCCACCGAGACGTTGAACGTCGAGCGGATCCCGCTGGTCAGGGTCTTCACGACGTGTCGCTTCTCCTTGAGGGAACCGCACGCGGGGATACGGAGGTCGAACCGCTCCAGCGCAACGAGCATCGACGTGTCCCTACAGCTCTCGGGCGACCTCTCGGACCTCGTACGCCTCGATGATGTCGCCTTCCTTGACGTCGTTGAAGTTCGCGATCCCGATCCCGCACTCGAACCCCTCGCTCACCTCGCGGACGTCATCCTTGAAGCGGCGGAGCGAGCCGATCCGGCCGTCGTACGCGACGACGCCGTCGCGGATGACGCGGGCCCGCGCGTTCCGGATGATCGTGCCCTCCAGGACGTACGAGCCGGCGATCAGGCCGACCTTCGGGACGCGGAACACGGCACGGACCTCGGCCCGTCCGAGCTGCGTCTCGCGCTCCTCGGGCTTGAGCATCCCGCCCAGGGCGGCGCGGATGTCATCGATCGCGTCGTAGATCACCCGGTACAACCGGACGTCGACGCCTTCCTTCTCGGCGAGGTCGCGCGCCTGCACGTCGGGACGGACGTTGAACCCGACGACGATCGCCCTCGAGGTCAGCGCCAGGTTGATGTCGCTCTCGGTGATCGCGCCGGCGGCGCTCCGGATCACGTTGATCCGCACCTCGTCCTGTGGCAGTTTGGCGAGCGCGTCGACGAGCGCCCCGATCGAGCCCTGCACGTCCGCCTTCACGATCAGATTGAGGTCGGGGACCTCGTCGCGCTCGGCCTGCGCCATCAGTTCCTGCAGGGTGGGCGGGCGCGTTGTCACCAGCTCGGCCGCGCGGACCTTGGCTTCGCGCTCCTGCACGATGTGGCGCGCCGCGCGTTCGTCCTCGACCTCGCGGATGTCGTCCCCCGCGTTGGGGGTCGCGGACCAGCCGAGGATCTGCACCGGCTTGCTGGGACCCGCCTGTTTCACCTGCTGCCCGTTCTCGTCGAGCATCGCACGGATCTTCGCCCATGAGGTGCCCGAGACGACCGTGTCGCCGACGTCGAGCGTGCCCCGCTGAACGAGCACGCTCGCGACCGGTCCGCGGCCCTTGTCCAGGTGCGCCTCGAGCACGACCCCGCGGGCGCGACCTACCGGGTCGCCCTTGAGCTCCTCGAGATCGGCCACCAGCAGGATCGTGTCGAGCAGGTTGTCCAGGTTGGTCCGCGCCTTCGCGGAGACGTCGACGAACTCGACCGTCCCGCCCCACTCCGACGGGACGAGCCCCTGCTCCACGAGCTGCTGCCGAACTCGAGTGGGATCCGCCTCGGGCTTGTCGATCTTGTTCACGGCGACGAGGACCTGGACGCCGGCGGCCCTCGCGTGATCCAGCGCCTCGATCGTTTGCGGCTTCACACCGTCGTCGGCGGCGACCACGAGGACGGCGATGTCGGTCACCTGCGCGCCCCGGGCACGCATCGCCGTGAACGCCTCGTGACCCGGGGTGTCGATGAAGGTGACCTCGCGTCCGTTCGTGTGCACCTGGTACGCGCCGATGTGCTGCGTGATCCCGCCGAACTCCTGGGAGACGACGTCGGTGCTCCGGATCGCATCCAGCAGCAGGGTCTTCCCATGGTCGACGTGGCCCATGATCGTGACGACGGGCGCCCTGGGCTCGAGCCGGCTCTCGTCGATCTCCTCTTCCGGCTCCTCCTCCTCCTCGACCCCGACGATCTCGGCCTCGTACCCGAGCTCGGCGGCGAGCAGGCCGAGCGCGTCGTCGGACAACGACTGCGACGCGGTCACCATCTCGCCGAGCGAGAACAGGATCTTGACGATCTCGGCGACGCCTCTGCCCGACTTGTCCGCCACGTCTTGAGGGGTCGACCCATGGACCAGCATCAACGCCGGCAGCGAGGGGCCTGCGGGTTCGGGGGGCGGCGGGGCCTCGACGCTGGGGGCGGCCTCGGCGGCGGGCGTCACTGGCTCGGCCTCGGCGACCGGGGCCGGCTTCGGGGCCGGCGGCGTCTCGGGCTCGAGGACCTCCTTCCTCTTCCTCGCCCGCGACTTGGGGAGCGGTTCCTCGACGGCCTCCTTGATCTTGGCCTCGGGGACGGCCTTGCCCCCCGAGGCTCGAAGCCGGGGCACGGCCTGGTCGGGGACCGACGAGGAGGCCGTGAGGCCGTCGATCCCCATCTCCTTCAGCGACGCGAGCAGCTCCTTGCTCGCGACCCCAAGCTCCTTGGCAAGTTCGTGAACCCTCAACGATCCAGTTCCCCCTCGATATCCGTCCTAAGGGTAGCGGCTCCCTGCTCGTCCAGGCGGGTCCGGAGCCCGCGCGCGAGCGCTCCCAGCGAGAGGGCGGCCTCCACGCACGAACGCCGGCGATGCACGTACGCTCCCCTGCCCGGTCCCGAACCGCCCGGGTCCAGGATGACCGAGCCTCCCGCCGCAACGGCCAATCGCAGCAGGTCCGTCTTGGCCGCGCGCTCCCGGCACCCGACGCACGTCCGCACCGGCACGTGCGTCGCCACGGCTACGCCTCCGCCTTCTCCTCCGCCGGCTCGGCCACGTCGACCACCTCGGACTCCCCCGCGCCATCGCCGGTCGTCGCGGCCGGTTCATCGTCGGCGGTGCTTGCGCCCGATCCGTCGTCGGAAGCGGCCGACCCGCCCTCGGACGTGGTTCCTGCGGGCTCGTCCTCGACGGGCCCGGCCTCGGCGGCCGAAGGCGCCGAAGTGGGCGAAGGCTTCGCCCCACCCGCCGCACCCGCCGGACCCGCCGCCACCGCCCCGGCCACCGGACGCGGCCCGCCTCGCTGCTCGTCGGCGAACTGCGTCTCGCTCTTGATGTCGATCCGCCACCCGGTGAGCCGAGCAGCGAGCCGCGCGTTCTGCCCCTCTCGCCCGATCGCCAACGAGAGCTGGTAGTCCGGAACGATCACGAGCGCGGTCTGGGTCTCGGGGTCCACGCGCGCCTCCCGAACCTTCGCCGGCTGCAGCGCGTTCGCGACGAAGGTCGCGGGGTCCGCGCTCCAGGGCACGACGTCGATCTTCTCGCCGCGCAGCTCGGTCACCACGTTGCGGACACGCGAGCCCTTCGGCCCGACGCACGCACCCACCGGGTCGACCGCCGGCTCGTTGGACGAGACCGCGATCTTCGAACGGTGCCCCGGCTCGCGTGCCACGGCCTTGATCTCGACGATCCCCTCGGCGATCTCGGGCACCTCGAGCTCGAACAGCTTCTTGAGCAGCCCGGGGTGGGTCCGCGACACGACGATCTGTGGACCCTTGGTGCCCTTGCGCACCTCGGTGATGTAGCCCTTGAGCCGTTCGCCGTTGCGGTAGGGCTCGCTGGGCACCTGCTCGGCCTGCGGGAGGAGCGCCTCCACCTTGCCGAGGTCGAGCAGCGTGTACCGGCGCTCCGACTGCTGGACGATGCCGGTCACGACGTCGCCCTCGCGCCCGGCGAACTCCTCGTACGTCATCTCGCGTTCGGCGTCGCGGAGCTTCTGGAAGATCACCTGCTTCGCGGTCTGCGCGCCGATGCGTCCCTTGAACTCGTCGGTGACCGGGACCTCCTGCTCGGACAGGACCTTGGTCTCGACGGTGATCTCGCCCTCTTCGTCCTCGTGCTCGATCCGCTCGAGCTGCTGGATCCAGACGCGCAGGTCGCCGTTCTCCGGGTCGATCTTCGCGCGCACGCCGAAGGTCTCCTCGTCGAGCTCCGGGTGCTGCTGCTTCCACCACGACTTGTAGGCGGACGCCATCGCCTCCTCGAGGCCCTCGAGGATCGTCTCGAACGCGATCCCCTTCTCGCGCTCGAGCTCGCGCAGCGCCGCGATCATCTCTTGGTTCATGACCCGCTCCCTGCCTTCTTCCACTCGAAGACGGTCCTCGCCGAGGCGATCCCGTCGTAGGGGACGCGCAGCTCTCCACCGTCGGACGCGATCACAATCGCTTCCGCATCGGCCGAGACCAGCGCGCCCTCGTGGACCCTGCGACCATCCACCGGCTCCACCGTCTTCACCCTCACCCGTTGCCCGACGCTTCGTTCGAAGTGCCGGGGTTCGCGCAGCACCCGCTCGAGCCCGGGCGAGCTCACCTCGAGCTCGTACGGACGATCCCCCTCGAACCCCTCGAGGTCGAGCCGTCGTGACAGGCGCTGCGACATCGCCGCGATCGTGTCCAGGTCGACGCCCCTGTCCTTCCTGTCCCCGCCCGCCCGGCTGTCCCCGCCC
>CBRGMI010000101.1:0-6542 GCA_967797495.1 uncultured bacterium | reverse complement strand
GGAGCGGGCGACGGGAATCGAACCCGCACCACCAGCTTGGAAGGCTGGAGCTCTGCCATTGAGCTACGCCCGCGTGGGTTCGGCGCAAGCCTAGCAACCTCAGAGCAGCGCCCGGGCGAGCGCCGTCGTGACGGTCGCCAGGATCACGACGAGCAGGAGCGGCGCCTTCCGCCAGATCGCGATCGCGGCGACCGCGACGCCGAGCACGCGTTCGTCGACCGCGAGCGCCTGCCCGTTCCCGAACGTCTGCACCGCGACGAGCGCGCCGAGGAGGGCGGGCGCGAGGAGCTCGATCACGCTCGAGAGCCGCTCGGGGAGCGGACGGCCGCCGAGCAGCACCGGGCCGATCGCCTTGATCGCGATCGTGCCGGCGCCCACCAGCCCGACGACGAGCCAGGTCTGACTCATCGCTTCAACCCCAGCAGGCACGCGGCGCTCGCAGCGATGATCGGCACGCCGGCCGGCGCGAACGGCGTGAGCGCGAGCGCGATCGTCGCCCCGAGCAACGCCGCCGCGACGTGACGACGGTCCCGCGCGATCGGCACGAGGAGCCCGAGGAACAGTGCGGCGAACGCCGCGTCGAGCCCGAAGGTGTCGGGATCGCCGATCCCCTGTCCGACGATCGCGCCGACCGTCGTCCCGGCGACCCACGACGCGTACAGGACGACACCCGCACCGAGCAACACGCTCCGCGAGAAGCGGCCCTCTCCCTCTGCGGCGATGGCCCACGACTCGTCGACCACGAGCTGCGCGTGGACGAACCGCGACCACGAGGAACCGGTCAGGTACGGCGCGACCGAGATGCCGATCGGCGCGTACCTCGCGTTCAGCAGCAGCGCCGCCGCGACGGCCGCGGCGACCGTCCCGCCGTCGCCCAGGACCGAGACCGACGCGAACTGGGCCGACCCCGCGAACGTCGTCGCCGACATCACGATCGGCGCCAGCCAGCCGAACCCGACCGCCCGCGCGAGGACGCCGAACGAGATCCCGAACCCTACGACGGCGACCGCGAGCGGGCCGACGGCTCGAGCCCCGTCCCGGAAGGTCCGTTCGGCCATGACCAACGGTAGCAATGGGTCGGTACAGTGCCCGGCGTGAACGTTCCCTTCCGGCTCGTCGACGTGTTCACGCCGCGACCGCTCGCCGGGAACCAGCTCTGCGTCGTCCCCGAACCCGGCCAGCTCGACGACGCCGGGATGCAGGCGATCGCGAAGGAGATCGGGTTCTCCGAGACGACCTTCGTGACCGAGGCGGCCGGCGATCGCTACGCGATGCGGATCTTCACGCCGGGGCAGGAGCTGCCGTTCGCGGGACACCCGACGCTCGGGACGGCGTTCGTGTTGGTGAGCGAGGGGCGGGTCTCCACGCCGGCCACGCAGGTGATCGCCGCGGGAGAGATCCCGGTCGAGGTGGACGTCGAGGCCAACACAGCCCGGATGACACAACTGCCCGCCGAGTTCGGGCCCATCTTCCCCGACCGCGACCTGATCGCGAGCGCGATCGGGCTCACGACCGCCGACCTGGACCCGGGTCGTCCGGTGCAGACGGTCTCGACCGGCCTGTCCACCACGATCGTGCCCGTACAGAGCCTGGAGATGCTCCGACGAGCGACGAGGAACGAGCACCTCGTCGGAGAGGCCGTAGCGGCAAGCGGCGGCCGGGACCTCTACCTGTTCGCGCCCACGGCCGAGGGCGTGACCGCTCGGATGTTCGATTCGGAGTTCGGGATCGGCGAGGATCCGGCAACCGGGTCAGCGGCCGGCCCGCTCGGGGCCTACCTGGCCGAGTACGGCGATCTTGGGCAGACGCGGTCGATAACCATTCGCCAGGGAGAGCACGTCGAGCGACCGAGCGTGCTGCGCGTCGAGGTGGATCGCGAGGGCGACGCGTGGCGGGTTCGGGTGGGTGGCGGGGTGCACGTCGTCGGTCGGGGGGCGTTCGAGCTCTGAGGCGGAGCTCGTCGACGTGCCTCGACGGAAACGGAGGCACCCTCGTAGGCTCTGTCCGTGCGCGTCCGCGTCGTCGTCCTGCTCGTGCTGATCACCGGCAGCCTTGCATGGGTCGGCACGCAGGCCCTGTCCGGCAACCTCGTCTACTACGTCACGCCGACCGAGCTCCTCCGGCAGCACCCGGCTCCCGATGAGCGCCTTCGGCTCGGCGGACAGGTCGTGCCGGGATCGCTGCACGACGTCGCCAACGGCGTCGACTTCGTCGTGACCGACGGCACCACCAGGATGAGCGTGGTCCACACGGGCTCGACGCCGTCCCTGTTCCAGAGCGGCACCGGCGTCGTGCTCGAGGGTACCTATGGGATGGACGGCGCCTTCCACTCCGACAACATGCTCGTCAAGCACGGTGAGGAGTACCGGCCGCCGGCTCCGGGGGAGACGCCCGCACCGGACGTGGTGAGCTGATGCCGGCGCTGGTCGGGACGCTCTCGCTCGCCCTGGCGCTCGCCCTCGCGCTGTATGGCGGGATCGCCGCTATCGTCGGCGCTCGGACCGGCCGGCCGCGCGTGGTCGAGAGCGCGCGGACGGCGGCGTACTCGCTGTTCGCGCTCGTCGTCGTGGCGAACCTCGCGATGCTCGCGGCGCTGCTCGCGAACGACTTCTCGCTCCGCTACGTCGCGTCGAACTCCAGCCGCGCGACCCCCACCTTCTTCAAGATGCTCGCGCTCTGGTCCGCCGACGAGGGTTCGCTGCTGCTGTGGAACCTGGTCCTCGGCGGCTACCTGGCCGCCGTCGCCTTCCGGTTCCGCCGCCGGCGCCCCGAGACCTTCCCGTGGGCCCTCGCGGTCATGTTCGGTATCTCGGCCTTCTACCTGATCCTCGTGCTCGGGCCGACGACGCCGTTCGCGACGCTCGCCACGGCCCCGGTCGACGGTCGGGGTCCGCTCCCGTTGCTGCAGAACCACCCGCTGATGGCCGCGCATCCCCCGTTCTTGTACCTCGGGTTCATCGGGTTCACGGTGCCGTTCGCGTTCGCGATCGCCGCGTTGATCACGGGGCGGGTCAGTGACGCGTGGATGCGCATCACGCGCCGGTGGACGATCTCCGCCTGGATCTTCCTCACGATCGGCCTGGTGCTCGGCGCCCTGTGGTCCTACAGCGTCCTCGGCTGGGGCGGGTACTGGGCGTGGGACCCGGTCGAGAACGTCGCCCTCCTGCCGTGGCTGATGGGCACGGCGTTCCTGCACTCGGTGATGGTGCAGGAGCGCCGGGGGATGCTGAAGGTCTGGAACCTGTCCCTGATCGTCGGGACGTTTGCGCTGACGGTCCTCGGGACGTTCCTGACGCGGGGGAGCATCCTCGCGTCGGTCCACGCGTTCGCCGAGTCGATCGTCGGGCCGCTGTACCTCGTCTTCCTCACGCTGGTGCTGCTCGGAGGGTTCGGCCTGATCGCGTGGCGTCGGGAGTCGCTGCGCGCCGAGGCGACCTTCGACACGCCGCTGTCCCGCGAGAGCGTCTTCCTCGGCAACAACGTCCTGTTGCTGGTGCTCACGTTCACCGTGCTGGTCGGCACGATCTACCCGCTGCTCGCCGAGGCGGTCACCGGCGGCAAGGTCTCGGTCGGCTCGCCGTTCTTCAACCGCAACACGGCGCCGGTTGCCTTGCTGCTCCTGTTCCTGATGGGGATCGGGCCGCTGCTGCCGTGGCGGGCGGCATCGCCCACCGCGGTCCTGCGGCGGCTGCAGGTCCCGATGTGGGCCGCCGCGGTGACCGCCGCGCTCCTCGCGCTGACGGGCGCGGGCGTCGTGGCGGTGATCGTGTTCGGGCTGGCGGCGTTCGTCGCGGCGGCGACGGTCGCCGAGATGGTTCGCGGCGTCCAGGCGCAGCGGCGCGCGCGCGGGATCTCGGTCGGTGCGGCGATCGGGAGCGCGGTCGCGCGGAACCACCGCCTCTACGGCGGGCTCGTGGTCCACCTCGGGCTGATCGTCGCGGTCGTCGGCGTGTCCTGGGCCGCGCTGGCGGACCGCTCCTCGGAGGTCACGATCGCCCGGGGCGAGATCGTGCACGCGGAGGGCTACGACCTCCGTTTCGACCGCCTCAGGACCCGCGAGGAGCCCCAGCGACGGGTCCTGGTGGCCGAGCTCACGGTCCTCGACGGCGAGACGGGGGACGAGGTGGTCCGCCTCCAGCCCTCCCTGAACCTGTACCCGTCGGCGACCGAGCCGATCGGGACGCCGTCGATCAGGACCGGCACGCCGTTCAACGGCATGGTCGACCTGTACGCGTCGCTCGTCGCGGTCGAGGACGGCACCCGCGCCTCGTTCCGGTTCTTCGTGAACCCGGGTATCGGGCTGCTGTGGCTCGGCGGCGCGGTGATGGCGCTGGGCGGCGTCGTCGCGGGCTGGCCGACCCGGCCGCGGGCGGCGGGCCCTCGCGGCCCCGAACGCCTGGCCGAGCGTCGCGAGGAGGTGACCGTGTGAGCGCCGGCGTCGACGAGACGGACGACGTTCAGGTCGACGGGGCCGTCGAGCCGGACGGCACGGCGCGCTCGTGGCGTCGCTGGCGGACCATCGCGTTGGTGCTCACTCCGCTGGTGCTGTTCGCGGTGCTGCTCGCCACGGGGCTCGGCCGGGACCCGCGTGAGCTCCCGAGCGAGCTGATCGGCCAGCCGGCGCCGAGGTTCTCGCTGCCGAGGCTCGACGCGGGAGGCACGATCGACCTCGGCCGCCTGCACGGGCAGGTGGTCGTCGTCAACTTCTGGGCGTCGTGGTGCGTGCCATGCCGCGAGGAGCACGACGCGCTTGCCGCCGCCTGGGGCCGGTATCGAGACCGAGGCGTCGTCGTCCTCGGCGTGTCGTTCGAAGACACGCGCGAGGCGGCGCTCGAGTTCCGCGACCAGCTGGAGGGCGACTGGCCGCTCGCCGACGACCCGGGCTCGCGGGCGGCGATCGCCTACGGGGTCTTCGGTGTTCCCGAGACCTTCATCATCGCGCCGGACGGAACGATCGCCGCGAAGACGACCGGCGCCGTGACCTACGAGTGGCTCACCGACGAGATCGAGGGAGCGCTCCGGGCAGGGAGCGCCGAGTGAGAGGCCGGACGCGTTCGTTCGTGGTGCTCGCGGCGGCGATCGCGGTCGTCGCGCTCGCCGCGCTGTTCGCGTCCGGTGGTTCCGGCGGGGCTCGGACGCTCGACGAGCGCGTGCACGAGATCGGTGCCGGGTTGCGGTGTCCGGTGTGCCTGAACCTGTCCGTGGCCGACTCGCCGTCGAAGCTCGCGGGCGAGATGCGCACCGAGATCGAGACCCAGCTGCGCGCCGGTCGCAACCCCGAACAGATCCGCGCGTTCTTCATCGATCGCTACGGCGAGTGGATCCTGCTCTCGCCGCCCCCTCGCGGGTGGAACCTCTTGCCGTGGGCCGTGCCGATCGTCGGCGTGGTGGCGGGCGTCGCCCTGTGGGCCGCCTTCGTTCGCCGGCGAGCGCCCGGGACCGCCGGCGAGGTGACCGAGACCGAGCATCGGCGGATCGACCACGAGCTCGCGCATCTCGAGGAGCCCGGATGAACCGGGGACGTCGATGATCGGGAGGCGCGGATGAACCCGATCGCGATCTCGTTCGCCGTCGCGGGGCTGGCGCTCGTCGCAGGCGCCGGCGTCATCGCCGGATTCCTCCGCGAGGCGCCGGCGCCCATCGAGCCACTCGCCGACCCGCTCGACGACCGCCGGGAGGCGCTCCTGCGATCGCTCGCCGACCTCGAGGAGGCGCACGCGTCGGGCGCGCTCGACGAGGCCGGCTACCTCCGGCTGCGCGAACAGACCGAGGGCCGGATGGCGCGTGTGCTCCGCGCGCTCGACCGTCGCGACGCCGGGCGACCGGGGAGCACCACCACGGTCTCGCTCGAGGAACCACGAGCGGGAGGCGGTCGACCGAACGCCGCCGAACCCCGACGCGTCCCGCCGTGGGCCGTCGCGGTGTTGATCGGGGGGACCGTCCTCGCGGTCGTGATCGCCTCGTTGGCCCGCGACGCAGAACCCCAACTCCGGGCGTCCGCGCCGCAGACCTCGGACGACCCGCTCGGGTTCTTCGAGCGACGCGTCAAAGAGCACCCGGACGACCTGGCGGCTCGGTTGGACCTCGCGCATCGCTATCTGGACGCCGGCATGGTCGAGGACGCCCTGTCCCAGTATGCGGTGGCGCTCGAGCTCGACCCCGACGACGCGGAGGCGCTCGCCCACGTCGGGATCATCCTGTACCAGAACGGGCGACCGGAGGAGGCGCTCCGGTCCGTCGACCGGGCGCTCTCGACCGACCCGCGGTACCCCGAGGGGCTGTTCATCCGGGGGGTCATCCTCCTGCGAGGGCTCGATCGTCCCGACGACGCGATCTCGGCGTTCGAGACCTACCTGGACGCCGCGCCGTTCGGCGTCGAACGCCAGACGGCCAAGGATCTCATCGCGGAGGCACGAGCCGCGGCCGACGCGACCTGATCCGGCTACTGCGGGATGCGGTCAGCCGTCGCGACGGCGATCGGCGATCGCCTGGGACCGACGCCTGGCGGTCCTTGCCCTCGCGAACAGCCGCAGCGTGTACCC
>CBRGMI010000100.1:0-6612 GCA_967797495.1 uncultured bacterium | reverse complement strand
CGCGTAGAGCTCCCAGCCGAGCTCGCCCACATAGGTGACGCGGAGCGCGCGGCAGGGCGCGTCGCCGACGGTGATGTCGCGGGAGGTCATGAAGGGGAACGCGCCGTTGGACAGGTCGTCCGAGCAGACCGACGACAGGATGTCGCGCGCCCGGGGCCCCCACAGTCCGAGGCACGCGAGGCTGGAGGTCACGTCGCGGATCTCGACGCCGCCACCCGGCTCGAGGTGCCGCGCGATCCACGCGAGGTCGAGGCTGCCCGAGGCCGTCCCGGTCACGATCCGGAAGCGTTCGGGCGCCAGCCTGGTCACCGTGAGGTCGCACTGGATGCCGCCCCGGCGGTTCAGCATCTGCGTGTACACGACGCGCCCGTCGGCGACGTCGACGTCGTTCGCGCAGATGCGCTGGAGGAACGCGCACGCGTGCGGACCGGAGACCTCGATCTTGGCGAAGCTGGTCTCGTCGAACAGCCCGGCGCGCTCGCGGGTCGCCACGTGCTCGGCCGCGATCGCGGTCGACCAGTGCTCGCCGGCCCACCCCCGCGGCCGCAGCGACGCGTACTCGGGATCCTCGTTCGAGCGGAACCAGTTCGCGCGCTCCCAGCCGGCCTTCTCGCCGAACTCCGCCCCGAGCGCCCCGAGGCGAGCGTAGGTCGGCGAGACCTTGAGTGGCCGGCCCGCCCGGTAGTCCTCCCCCGGGTACTTCACGTCGTAGTGCTTCGCGTAGATCTCGTGAGCGCGCGCGAGCGCGTACCGCCGGCTCCGGTAGTGCGCCCCGAACCGCCGCACGTCCATCCTCGACAGATCCATCGACGGCTCACCCTCGACGATCCATTCCGCCGTGTACCGCCCGACGCCGGCTCCCCCGGTGATGCCGTGGGCGCAGAAGCCCGCCGCCACGAAGAAGCCGCGGACCTCGGTCTCCCCCAGGATGAAGTCGTCGTCCGGCGTGAACGCCTCGGGACCGTTGATGAAGCGGTTGATCTCGGTGGAGCGCAGGGCGGGGATCAGGTTGAACGCACCCTCCGCGATCGGCTCGAACCGCTCCCACTTCTCCGCGAGCAGCCGGTGGTTGAAGTCCTGCGGGATCGGCGTGTCGACGTGCCAGGGGTCCGGGTTGCGCTCGTAGCCGCCGACCACCAGACCGCCGACCTCCTCGCGCACGTACACGAGGTTGTCGGGGTCGCGCAGGGTCGGGAAGGCCGCCGTGACGCCGTCGATCGGCCTCGTGATGAGGTACTGGTGCTCCATCGGCACCACGGGGATCTCGACACCGGCGAGCCGCCCGAGCTCGTGGGCCCAGATCCCGGCGGCGTTCACGACGATCTCGGCCTCGATCGCGCCGTGGTCGGTGACGACGCCGGTCACCCGGCCGTCGCGAACCACGACCTCCTGCACGCGGACGCCGGTGCGGATCCTCGCGCCACCGCGCTTGGCGCCCTCGGCGAAGGCCATCGTCAGCCCGGTGGGATCCAGGTGGCCGTCCGTCGGGACGAACTGCGCCCCCAGCACGTTCGAGACGTCGAGCAACGGGAACCGTTCGAGCGCCTCCCGGGCCGAGACGATCTCGACGGGCAGGCCGAAGCTCTTGGCCCAGCCGGCCTGCCGGGCCAGCGCCTCGAGCCGGTACGGGGAGGACGCGAGGTGCAGCGTCCCCACCTCGTGCCATCCTGGGTCGACGCCGGTCTCCTCCTCGAGCCTGGGGTACAGCTCGACGCCGTCCATCATCATCCGCGTGTGGCTCACGGAGTTCCGGAGCTGGGCGACGAGGCCCGCCGAGTGGAACGTGGAGCCGCTCGTCAGTTCGGAGCGGTCGAGCAGCAGGACGTCGTGCCATCCGAGCTTCGTGAGGTGGTAGGCGATGCTTGTTCCCGCGACGCCGCCACCGACGATCACGACCCGGGCGCGATCGTCCTTCGCATCCGTTGGCGCATCCGTTGGCGCATCGTTTGGCTCATCGGTCGGCTCATCGGTCGGCACGTCAGATCGCCTCTTCGGCCTGCTCCAGCCACCGCTCGAACCGTTCGTCCGCCATCGAACGCGAGAGCCGGTCGAAGTGCCTGTCCGCGTAGGCGACGTAGTCGATGTCGAGCGTGGACAGGCCCTGCTGGATCACGCCCCACATCGCCTCGCGGTAGTCGGACATGATCCGCATCAGCATCAGGCGGGCGCGATGCGCGTCGGTCGGCTCGCCGAACATCAGCCGCAGCAGCCGCTCCTGAGACCCCTCCGAGAGCCCGTTGTTGATCGAGAGGTTGCCCAGGTCGAAGAACGGGTCGCCCATCCCCGAGTACTCGTAGTCCACCAGCCAGAACCCGTCGTCCCCCTTCAGGAAGTTGTCCGCGAGCAGGTCGTTGTGGCACGGACGCGGGGGGACGGGCGCGCGTGCGAACGCGGCCTCGATCCGTTCCGCCTGGGCGTGCGCCGGATCGTACGCGTGGGGGATCGCGACGTCGTGCTCCTCGGACACGCGCCGGTACTCCTCGACGATGCGGAACGCGTCGAACGTCGTCGGGAGCGCGGGTCCCGCGTGGATCGTCGAGACGACGCGCACGACGTCGGTGAGCACCGACCCCTGTTCCATGTCGCCCTCGGCGAGCGGTTCCCCGGGGACCCAGGCGGTGATCAGGCATCCGTGTTCGGGCAGGTGGGCGACGACCTCGGGGCCCACCCCGGCGGCCGCAGCGGCGAGCGCCGCCTCGTACTCGGCCGCGCGGTCGATCCCGAGCAGCGCGGTGTCCTCGTGCGAGAGCCGGAGGAAGAACGTGCCCGAACCCACCTCGACCCGGTAGTTGCGGTTGGTCCGGCCCGCCTCGATGGGGGTGATCGCCGGCTCGTGCCCCCGCCACTCCGGCACGGCCGCGATCACCGCATCGAGCTGGGGGTCGAGGCCCACGGGGCGAGACGCTAGCCGGGGTGATCGTTTCCGGTCAAGGCTGAGCGGTTCCGAACGACTACGCCGTGTCGGCCGACCGTTCCTGCTCGGGTCACCCATCCGGTGGGTTGACAGGCGAACCCACCTCCGTACACTGGCCCAACGATGCCCATCACGGAGAAGACCGGACCGCGAGCCCTCGTACTTATCGCGTAGGCGCGGCCGGGCCGAGACAGGCCCGGGACCCGCGCCAGATGCCCCTCGCCAAGCGAGGGGCTTTTTGTACCCCGGTCGGCACCAAGGGTTCGCATCGATCGAGAAGGACGAGGAGAAGGGTGGTCGGGATGCGCTACGAGTTCGATCGAGGAGGCAGGACGGTCGCGAACGTGCTGTGGGAGGGCCCGGGACAGGTGACGGTCGACGTCACCGACGCCGCGGACCGGCCGCAGTTCGACCGGTTCTTCGGGGAGGAGGTCGCGTACCTGGACGCCGGGTTCGATTTCGGCGGAGGGATGGACGAGGCGGGCATGACAACGCGTCGCCGGGACTGGACGCCGTGGGAGTTCGAGCGCGCGACCCGAAACCTGGCGCACCGGCTGGGGTGCACCGTCCGCCGCGTGCAGACCGGGCCGGTGGAGGAACGGGAGGAACGCCGGGCGGAGGTCGCGGCCCCATGAAGGTGACGGGCGCGCAGGCGCTGTTCCGCTCGCTCGAGGGTGAGGGCGTCGACCTCGCGTTCGGGATCCCCGGCGGGGCGATCCTGCCCGCGTACGACCCGCTGATCGACTCGAAGGTGCGCCACGTCCTGTGCCGTCACGAGCAGGGCGCCGGCCACGCCGCCGAGGGGTACGCGTGGGCCACCGGGAAGGTCGGGGTCGCGATCGCTACCTCGGGCCCGGGCGGGTGCAACCTCGTGACGGCGCTCGCCGACGCGAAGATGGACTCCGTCCCGATGGTCGCGATCACCGGCCAGGTCCCGACGCCGGTCGTCGGCAACGACGCTTTCCAGGAGGCCGACATCACCGGCATCACGATGCCCATCACCAAGCACAACTTCCTGGTCAAGGACGCGAACGAGCTTGCCGTCACGATCCGCGAGGCGTTCCACATCGCCCGGACCGGCCGGCCGGGTCCCGTGCTCGTCGACATCCCGAAGGACGTCCAGCTGCAGGAGTTCACGTGGAGCTGGCCCGGCTCCGTCGACCTCCCCGG
Source organism: uncultured bacterium (assembly GCA_967797495.1). GTDB lineage: Bacteria > Actinomycetota > UBA4738 > UBA4738 > HRBIN12 > DASSJM01. The sequence continues at coordinate 2,528 of CBRGMI010000100.1, read as the reverse complement.
CTACCGGCCGACCACCAAGGGCAACCTCAAGCAGGTGCGTTCCGCGGCCACGATGATCATGGAATCCGAGCGCCCGGTCCTGTACGTGGGCGGCGGCGTGATCAAGGCCGAGGCGCACGAGGAGCTCCTGAAGCTCGCGAACGACGGGAGGCTCCCGGTCACGACCACGCTGATGGCGCGTGGCGCGTTCCCCGACACGCACGAGCTCGCGCTCGGGATGCCGGGGATGCACGGCGGGTACACGGCCGTGACCGCGATGCAGAAGGCCGACCTGCTGGTGGCGCTCGGTTCGCGGTTCGACGACCGCGTCACCGGCCAGCTGTCCTCGTTCGCCAAGGGCGCGAAGATCATCCACGTCGACGTCGACCCGGCCGAGATCGGCAAGAACCGGGTGGCCGACGTGCCGATCGTGGGCGACTGCAAGGACGTGATCGCGAAGCTCCACACCGAGCTGCGACGTCTTCAGGACGAGGCGGGCGGGGTGCCGGATAGGACGGCATGGCTCGCCCAGCTCGACGAGTGGAAGCGGACCTACCCCTACCGCTACGACCAGCCGGCCGACGGGCCGCTCAAGCCGCAGTTCTGCATCGAGCGGCTCTACGAGCACACGAAGGGCGACGCGATCGTCGTCGCGGGCGTGGGGCAGCACCAGATGTGGGCGTCGCAGTTCTGGCGGTTCAGCGAGCCGCGGACGTGGGTGAACTCCGGGGGGCTCGGGACGATGGGGTTCGCGGTGCCCGCGGCGCTGGGCGCCAAGGCCGGCCGACCGGATCGCCGCGTGATCGCGATCGACGGGGACGGTTGCTTCCAGATGACCAGCCAGGAGCTCGCGACCTCGACCGCCGAGCGCATCCCGTTCGTGACGGCGATCATCAACAACGCCCACCTTGGGATGGTCCGGCAGTGGCAGGAGCTGTTCTACGAGGAGCGGTACTCGCAGGTGTACCTGTCCTACGACGTGCCGGACTACGTGAAGCTCGCCGAGGCCTACGGCTGCGTGGGCCTTCGCGCCGAGCACCCCGACGAGGTCGACGCCGTGATCGACAAGGCGCTCTCGATCGAGGACCGGAGCGTCGTGATCGACTTCCGCGTGGATTCGAAGGAGATGTGCTTCCCGATGGTCCCGGCCGGCGCGAGCAACGACGACATCATCGTCGGGCCCGAGGGCCTGCGGCCGACGAACGACCCGGCCGAGGCGCCGGTCGCGTGAGCCTCCACACGATCTCGGTGTTGGTCGAGGACAAGCCGGGCGTGTTGACCCGCGTCGCCGGCCTGTTCGCGGCGCGTGGGTTCAACATCGACTCGCTCGCCGTCGGCCCGACCAACGACGCGGGGCTGTCGCGGATGACGATCGTCGTCCAGGTGGACACCAAGCCGCTCGAGCAGGTCACGAAGCAGCTCAACAAGCTCGTGAACGTGATCAAGATCCTGGAGCACGAGGCGGGCGACGCCGTCGAGCGTGAGCTGATGCTCGTGAAGGTCAAGGGCGAGGGCGAGGCGCGGGCCCGCATCCTGGAGATCTGCGACGTCTTCCGCGTCCGGGTGCTCGACGTGACCCACCGGACGATCACGATCGAGGGCACGGGCACGCCCGACAAGCTCGAGGCGCTGCTCGAGCTCCTGCGCGACTTCGGCATCGTCGAGCTCTCGCGCACCGGACGGATCGCGCTCGCGAGGGGTGACCGCGGGATCAAGGAACGCTCCGCGCGGCTCCGGGCGGTCGCCGGGGGCGAGCAGGACTGGACCGGCGGCGGCGTCTGACCGACGCCCCGACCGTCACGTGACCGGAAAGGTGGTACGGGACCGATGGCGACGATCTACCACGACGCGGAAGCCGATCCGTCGGTCCTTGCGGGGCAACGGATCGCCGTCCTGGGCTTCGGGAGCCAGGGTCACGCGCACGCGCAGAACCTGAGGGATTCGGGCCACGACGTCCGGGTCGGGCTCCGCGAGGGTTCGGGCTCCTGGTCGAGGGCCGAGGAGGCTGGGCTCCCGGTGCGGCCGACCGCCGACGCCGTGTCGGAGGCCGACGTGATCATGGTGGTGCTCCCCGATACGGCGCACGGCGCGGTGTACGCCGCGGAGATCGCGCCGAACCTGAAGGCGGGCGACATGCTGATGTTCGCGCATGGGTTCTCGGTGCACTTCGGGACCGTGAAGCCGCCCGCCGACGTGGACGTCACGATGATCGCCCCCAAGGGACCGGGTCACCTGGTCCGCCGGACGTACGAGGAGGGGATCGGCACGCCGGCGCTCGTCGCGGTCCAGCAGGACGCGACGGGCACGGCCCTGCAGCGCGCGCTCGCGTACGGCGCGGGGATCGGAGCCGCCCGGGCGGGCATCATCCAGACCACCTTCAAGGAGGAGACCGAGACCGACCTGTTCGGCGAGCAGTCGGTCCTGTGCGGCGGGATCTCCACGCTCGTCGAGGCCGGGTTCGACACGCTGGTGCGTGCTGGCTACCAGCCCGAGATCGCGTACTTCGAGTGCCTGCACGAGCTCAAGCTGATCGTCGACCTGATCTACGA
>CBRGMI010000099.1:0-6672 GCA_967797495.1 uncultured bacterium | reverse complement strand
TGCTTTGCAAGCAGGGGGTCGGCGGTTCGAGTCCGCTCGTCTCCACGGACGAAGCGGCTCTCAGGTACGAGTCCTCCGCAGCGACTATGAGGAGCTGGGTGGTGACCGGGAGTACGCCGCTCCAATGAAGGTCCTCGATGCTCCGCGCTCGCTCGGCGTCGTAACGGATCGGGAGGATCCTGAGCAGCTCGGTGCGGCTACACTCGCCTGGGTCGGGCTTCGCTTGAACTCGGGAAGGCGATCTAGTCTCGGATACCCCCCTCTTCGAGCGCATAACGGCGGTTGTTCCGCTCGCTCGTGACCTGCGTTTCTCCTGGTCAGCATACGGTTGAGCCCGGTCTGGCATGCAGCCAGATGGTTCGAATCCCTTGGGTCTGCCGTTCGTACGCCGATCGTCGGTTGACCCGGCCGTTCCACCTCGGAAGAATCGCAGGTCCGTGTTCGAGTCGGGTTGGAGGTAGGAGCCCGACCGGGAGGAAGGGAGGCCTCCGTGAAGAGGTCCGTCGGCACGGCTTTGATCGCACTCGCATGGCTTGTGCTGCTCCCCAGCGTGCACGCGCAGACGAGCCCGGGACTCACCGTGACACCCCTCAACGGGGACACCGTGACGGCGGCGACGCTCGTGGACGAGCTCGTCGGGACGGGCGTCGCGACCTCGAACGAGACCTACACCGATCCGTCCGCGCCCCGGGCCGCCGGGTTGTTCTCGGGCGGCACGGCCATCATCGGCTTCGAGAGCGGCGTGTTGCTGACCTCGGGCGACGTAGACAACGTCGTCGGGCCGAACATGTTCGACGACGCCGGAATGGACAACAGCGTTCCGGGCGACGCCGATCTGGATGCCCTCGCCGGTGGGGCGACGCTGGACGCGGCAGTGCTGGAGTTCACATTCGTCCCTGACGAGACGACCGTGACGTTCCGGTACGCGTTCGGTTCCGAGGAGTACAACGAGTTCGTATACGGGGGATTCAACGACGTGTTCGGCTTCTTCGTGAACGACCAGAACTGCGCGACGGTGCCCCACCCGACGGAGCCGCAAGCGACCGTTCCCGTGTCGATCGACACCGTTAATGGCGGAAACCCCGGCCTACCTGAGCAGCCTGCTTCGAACCCCGAGCTGTACCGGAACAACGACCTCGACGACGGGGGTGGAACGATCGACACGGAGCTCGACGGGCTCACCGTCGTGTTGACCTGCACGGCGGCCGTGAACCCGGGCGTGAACAACCAGGCCAAGCTCGCGATCGCCGACTTCGGCGACGGCGGGTACGACAGCGCGGTGTTCCTGGAGACCGGCAGCTTCAGCTCCGAGCAGGTCACGCACAACCTTTCCGTCACGACGAGCGGGGATGGCGACGGGATGGTGACCAGCTCCGACGGAGGGATCAACTGCGACAGCACGATCGGCGATCCGGAGCTCACGGACTGCTTCGAGGTGTACGACGAGGCGACCGACGTGACGCTGACGGCCACGCCGAACGAGGGGTCGACGTTCGTCCAGTGGACGGGCTGTGACTCGACGGAGGGCAACACCTGCTTCGTCACGATGAACGACGAGCGGACCGTGAATGCGGAGTTCGGCCTGCCATCCGAGGAGACGGCGGATCTGGCGGTGGCCAAATCGGATACCGCACCTGGCTTCGGACCCGAAACCGTCTCGAGCGGCGGCGTGGTCGCCTACCAGGTGTCGGTCAGCAACGGCGGACTCGACGCCGCCACCGGCGTCAGGGTGACCGACACCGCCACGAACGGCACCGTGCAGTCCGGATCCGGAACGAACTGGACCTGCGGCGATCCGTCCGAGAACACCCTGACGTGCACTTACGACGTAACGCTGGCCTCGGGCGAGGCGGCGGAGCCGCTCCGGGTGCTCGTGAAGGCGCCGACGAGCAGCGCCGACACCACGATGACGAATGAGGCGACCGTGACCGGCGACCAAACGGATCCGGATCCGGAGAACAACACGGCCGGCGAAGCGACTCCGGTTACGGGCACCGGCAGTCCCACGGCCCGCGACCACGCGGCCACGTTCTTCGACGGGGAGACAACGACGACGCTCCAGACCACCCGCGATACCGTGGGCGGCTTCTTCAGCAAGCTAATCATCCCGGGGAACTCGGGGCTGCTGGCCGGCCCGGTCTCGATCGACGAGTTCGACGCGGCCCTCCCGCAGTTCGACGGGTTCTGCGGCGGCCGGGACTGCGACGCCCAAGTCCAGATCACGGTCCTGCCTGAGGGTGAGACCCCTTCGAACAACCCGATCCAGGTGTTCTGGTTTTACGTGAAGGACAAAAAGCAGGGCAGCACACTGTACGTGAAGGGTGACGACGAGAACGTCGCCACCGTGGTCCGTAACTGCCTCACGCCGGGGATCGCCGATCCTCCCAAGTGCGTGAGCTCGAGGACGATCCTCGCCAACGGCGACCGTCAATTCCTGCAGGTTTGGCGGAACGGCGGCGACCCAGGAGGAGGAAAGCGCTAGGCGTCGGGGTCCTGCTCCGCGGGCGCGCCGGCCGGGGCTGCCTCATGCGCGTCCATCGCGGCGGCGACGCGAGGGATGCCCGGGACTCGAACCACGCCGAGGCGGTCGAAGATCGCGCGGCTTTCCTGTTCGGCCTCCTCGTCCCTCGTGCCCGTCCCGCGAGCCAGCGCGGCCTTGGCGTGAAGGGAGAGCGCGATCTCGAAGTCGGCTTGACGAGACCGCGCGGCCTCGAGGCTCTCGTCGAAGGCTCGTCCGGCGTCCTCGAGCCGTTCGGCCTGCATCAGGCACCAACCTTTGACGCGGTCGAGCATCGGCAGCTGGGGCGGCACGCCGCCGATCGCACGAGCTCGCCGTAGAGACGCCTCGCACGCGGCGAGCGCCTCCGTGAGGGCGCCCTGGAGCATGAGGCACTCGGCGATCCGGGCCTCGGTCTCGAGCACCTCGCCGTCGTCACCCATCTCCCGGAACATCCGCAGCGCCTCGTCGAACAGGTCCAGGGCCTCGGAGCAGCCTCCCGACCTCGAGGCCACACGGGCCAGGTTGCTCGTGGTCAGCGCGATGAACTCCGTGCGGCCCGCCGCCGTCCACACGCGCAGGACGTCGCGGAACATCGTCTCGGCCTCGTCCAGACGTCCCTGATCGGAGAAGATCTCTCCGATATTCATCGGCCCCATCGCCGCGTCCACGGTGTCGCCGATCGTGATGCGGAGGTCGTGGCCCTGCTGATACAGCTCGATCGCTTCGTTCCAAGCTCCCCGGAAGTACGCGAACATGCCCATGTTGTTCAGCACGGTCGCTGCCGACCCGAGGTTCCCGAGCTCCCGATAGATCTCGAGCGCGCGCTGTGAGTTCGTGGCCTTGTCGAGCTCGCCCAGGTCGATGAGCGCCCAGTCCATGATGAAGTACGCCTGCGCCAGGGCCTCGCGTTCGCCGGATGCCTCCGCCTCGTCGATCGCTCGCCGACACCAGGCCAGCACGTCGCGGTATCGACCCTGCCCCTGGCGGATCGCCGCGTACCAGGCGGCGAGCCGGGCCCGTTGCCTGCCGGCTTCGACGCCGTCAACGCCCTCCAGAGCGCGACGACCCCGGGTGACCCATCGGAGCCCCTGCCGGTAGTGCCCGAGGCGCTCCGAGATCCACGCCTCCTTCAGGTACAGCTTCGACTCGGCGAGGGGATCGCCGCCGACGAGACCGCGGGCGGCTCGGTAGCTGTCCGCCGCCTCGCCGTAGGCGCCCAACCGATCGAGCAGGTCGCCGCGCGCCTCGTGGATCTCCGCGATCTCCGGAGCGGGGATCCCCGCGACGTTGCGGGCGGCGTCGAGCGCGCGACGGAAGAGCCTGCCGGCCTCGACCAGGGCGTACTTCGATCGAGCGCGATCCGCCGCGATGCGCGCGTAGCGCCATGCGTCCTCGTAGCGGTGGGCGTTGAAGAAGTGCAGAGACAGGAGGTCGGCCTGCTCGTCCGCGGAGCCCGAAGAGGTCCGCGTGATCGCGTCGCCCGCGGCCGCGTGGAGCTCGCGGCGGCGGCGGTACGGCAATCCCTCGTACGCCGCGTCCCGCAGCAGCGCGTGGCGGAAGCGGAACGTCCCCGGCTCATCCTCCCGCACGAAGTCGGCGAGTCGCTGCCAGATGCTCTCGTCGGCATTCAGGTCCGTCCTGCCGAGCATGTCGGCGAGGACCGAGAACGGGAAGGTGACTCCGAGCACGGCCGCATGTCGAAGCAGCGCGCGATCGTCGGCCCCGAGCCGATCGATCTCCGCGGTCATGAGCTCCTCGACGGTGTCGGGCACGACGTGCTCGAGCCCCTCCGAACGAGCGACCGTGACCAGCTCCCGAAGGAAGAGGGGATTGCCGCCCGATCGCTCGGCCAGAGCGGCCAGCTCGTGCCGTGGAAGCGGGAACGCCTCGGTCGACGCCTCGAGGAGGACGGCCGCATCGGTCGGGTCGAGCGGCTTCAGGCTGAGGGTGCGCGCGCCGTCTCCCTCCGACAGCGTGAAGCCACCGTCCCCTTCGCGACGGGTCAGGAGCACGAGCCACGGCAACCGCGCGGTCCTCGTGGCGATCCTGCGGATGAGGCTGGCCGACGCGTCGTCCATCCAGTGCGCGTCGTCGAACACGAACACCGTCGGCGTGGGGAGCGCCCATTCGAGCAGCTCCTCCGTTACGGACTCGAGCTGCTGGTGGCGGAAGTTCTCGTCGAGTTGCGCCGTCTCCGGGGTCATCGGCATCTCGATGTCCATCGGGATCCCCAGGAGGGGAAGCCAGGGAAGGAGATGCGGCGCGTTCGCCTCGACGCGGTCGCGCAGTCGCTGGGCGGCCCCGGCGGCGTCCTCGTGGCTGCGGATTCCCAGCAGCTCGCGCAGCACCCCGCGGAACGGCTGGTACGGACTCGACGCTTCGTACATCTCGCCGCGCGCGATCAGCACCGTCACACCGTCGACGTCGGAGACTAGCTCTTCGATCAAGCGGGACTTGCCCATGCCCGGCTCTCCGACGAGCTCCACGACACGGCCGCGTCGTTCGATCGCCGACTCGAGGGCCTCCCGCAGGACCGCCATCTCCTGCTCGCGGCCGACGAGCGGCGACGCGTCGTGCTCGGCGAGCCGGCGACGGCCCGCCGTTCCGAGGCTGGAGGCCTTCACCGGATGCGCCTTGCCCTTCACGGTGAACGGCGGGAGCTCGTCCGCCTCGAATGAGGTCCGAGAACGGGCGAGCACGATGTCGGTCACGAGGATCTGCCCCTGGGCAGCCCGGCCCATGAGGCGCGCAGCGAGATTTACCGCGTCTCCTCTGATCGAGTAAGACCGTCGGTACGGCGGTCCGAAATCGGACGAGAACACCCTGCCCGAGTTCACGCCGATCCGGAGCGGCAGTGCCCCGGCTTGGTCCATGATGCTTCGGACCGCGAGCAACATCCCCTCTTCGTCGTGGCCCGAGCTCGACGGTGCGCCCGCCACCAGCAGGACCTTGATGCCGTTGCCGCTGATGTCGGTCTCCAGGAAGGTCACCGCGTGGCGTCGCGCCTCCTCCTGCACGGTGCGGATGCTGGCGTCCAGCGCCATCGCGACCTCATCCCGTCCGGCGCGTTCGACGAGCTCGTCCGTGCACGTGAACTCGAGGAAGGCCACGGCGACGTGGCGGTGTTCGGCCTCGCGCGAGCGCCCGCGGAGATGCTCCCGCAATCCCACTGGGACGCAGCGCGCCAGATCCAGTCCCGCGTCGTCCGTCGGGGGGATCGGCGGCGGGTGGGGGACGTCCGGGACGGCTCGAAGCAGGAGGCCGTCGCCCTTCGGCTGGCCCACCAGCCGCGGCTCCAGCAGCGAGGCGGTCGCCGAGCTAAGGAGGATCTCGCCGGCCGATGCCGTGGACTCCATGAGGACCGTCCGCGTCGCGGCGGGACCGGCGATGACGAGCTCGAGGTGGTCGCCGCCCACGACGTAGAACTGGAACGTCCCGCTGTGGATCCCGACGGACATCCGGAGCGAGACGTAACCGACGGAGCACCGCACCCGTCCCATCTCCCGCAGGGCCCGGCGCATCTCGAACGCCGCCCGGCACGCCCGGGGACCGTGCTCGTCCCCTTCGAACAGGAGCAGGACCGCGTCGCCGCCCCACTTCACGAGCTCCGCGCCGTCTCGGTAGGCGAGGTCGAGCAGACGCGTGAAGCACGCGTCCAGCAGGTCGTTCAGCTCTTCGGCGCCGACCTTGCCCAGGCGGGCCAGTCGTTCGGTAAGCTTCGTGAACCCGGCGATGTCGACGAACGCGAGCGTGCCCTCGATCTCACGCACGGGACCGTCATCAGGCGACCGCAGCCAGTCGACGAGCAGGCGAGAGACGTACGGTCTGAACGCTTCGTCGTCGTGGCTCGACGTGGACCCCATGCCGCCTCCCCGGGGGGGTTGCCGGCCGAGTCTAGCCCGTCGGAGCCCGCCCTCAGCCCCGCCGAGGCGGCTCCCTCCATCCGGAACACCGGTCTCCTCCGCGCGTGCCGGGAAGCCGGTCGGCGGTCTCCAGCACCCGCACGACGTCGTCGAACCTCTCCCACCGTGTGAAGGGAACGCCGTCCTGCTCGCAGATCCTCACGAGCGCATCCTTCGCGAAGACGAGGTCCGAAATAGAGCGCCCCGTACCGATCGGACTGCCCCTCGCCCACGAGCGCGACCGGGCCGTACCGTTCTCGAAGCCCCAGC
>CBRGMI010000098.1:0-6782 GCA_967797495.1 uncultured bacterium | reverse complement strand
CGGCGGGCAGCTCCTCGCGGCCGATCAGGTCGAGGAACGCGATCTTCGGGTGGATACAGGTCACGCCGAGCGGCGCGCGCAGCTCCTCGCCGTTCTCGAGCACGACGCCCGCGAACCGGCCGCCCGCCGTCAGCACCTTCCGGACGCGGGCGTCGGTGCGGATCTCGCACCCGTAGGACTCGGCCGAACGCCGGATCGAATCGGACACCGCGCCCATCCCGCCCTGCTGGAACCCCCACGAGCCGAGGTGCCCGTCGCCGACGTCTCCGATCGAGTGGTGCAGCATCACGTAGGCCGTGCCGGGCTCGTCGGGCCCCGCCCACGTCCCGATGATCCCGTTGACCGCGAGCATCCCCTTGATCTCGTCGGACTCGAACCAGTCGTCGAGCAGGTCCGTGATGCTCATCGTGAACAGACGCGTGACGTCGCCGACCCCGCGGACGCCGAGCTTGCGCATCTTCCAGGCGGCTCGCGCGCTCTCGATCAGGTCGCCGAACGCCATCGAGCCGATCTTCGGCGGCTTCTGCAGGAGCAGGGGACCGAGGACATCGGCGACCTCCTGGAGCCACGCCTCCCACTTCGGCAGGACCTCGGCGTCCTTCTTGGAGAACTGACCGATCGAGTCGTGACTCTTCGCGGCGTCGTCCGCATAGACCTTGATCGATCGTCCGTCGGGGTAGGCCTGGTAGTACGGGCCAAACGGGGTGACGTCGTACCCGTGACGCTTGAGGTTCAGCTCCTTGATGATGGTGGGCGGCATCAGCGACATCACGTATGAGTAGGTCGTCACGTTGATCTCGGGATGGTCGGCGAACGGCGCGCTGGTGTCGGCGGCGCCGCCGGTCTTGTTCCTTGCCTCGAGCACCACGGTCCTTGCCCCCGCGCGTGCGAGGTACGCCCCCGCGGTCAGCCCGTTGTGCCCACCGCCGATCACGATCGCGTCGTAGACGTTCGCCATGGGCGTTCCGATCTCCTATCCGGTCCGGCCGCGCGCCGGCCGGGGGCGTCCATCCTCCCATGCGTTTGAATGACCGGTCAAGCGAGCATCGCCCTCGTGTCGGTTGACAGGCCAGGTCAGGGGCGTAGAGTTGCTGAACCTCGGTTCAAACACCCGCGAGAAACCGTCCAGGATTGGCCCGCGTTCAACAGGAGCGGAACCGTGAGCACCGGCACCGTCAAGCAGGGCAAGGATCGGCACCAGGAGATCCTGGACGCCGCGGCGCGCGTCATCACCGACCGGGGACTCGCGGAGACGCGCATCTCCGACATCGCCGAGGAGGCCGGCGTCTCGCCCGGGCTGATCCTGTACTACTTCGACTCGAAGGATCGCCTGCTCGCCGAGGCGCTCACGTTCGCGAACGACCAGTTCTACCTGCGCACCTCGCGCGAGATCCGCAGGATCCCCTCGGCGAGGGACCAGCTCCGCCGGCTGGTCGACCTCTCGGTCCCGGGCTACCTCCCCGAGTTCGACCGCCTGGAAGAGTGGGCGCTGTGGATCGAGGTGTGGGTCCGGGCGCTCCGCGACGCCGAGATGGCCAAGGACCGCGAGGTGCTCGACCAGCGATGGCGCTCGCAGCTCGCCGACCTGATCCGCGACGGCCAGTCCAGCGGCGAGTTCACCTCGACCGAGGACGCGGGGGAGCTCGCGCTCCGGCTGCAGACCCTGATCGATGGGCTCGCGATCCAGGTGATCATGAACGACTCGGAGGTCTCGCCCGAGCGTATGCACCGCGCCTGCATGGAGGTCTCGGCGCAGCAGCTGGGGTTCGAGCTCGAGCCGGCGAGCCTGGCGTAGGAAGACCCGCCCGGTCGCCTCGGTCGATCTCCCCGTGCATGCCCGGATCCCCAACTTGACTGGGCACGGGTCCATGACCCTACCCTGAAGACCCCCGATCTCAGAAGGAGCTCGTCATGGGTCTTCGTTCGCGTCGTCCCGGTCCGGCGCTCGCAGCGATCGTCGCCCTCGTCGCCGCGGCGACGACCGCGATCACGGCCGCCTCGGCCCAGACATCGTGCGACCCGATCCAGACGACGCCCGAGTACCTGGCCGGCGTCCCGACGGGCGAACAGGTTCTCGGCTTCCCGATCGGGTCACAAGAGGTGACCTCCGCCGAATCCAACGAGTACCTCGAGGCCGTGGACGCGGCCAGCGATCGAGTGGTCTCGGGGGTGGCGGCGACCTCGGTCCTGGGCGTTCCGCTCGACTACGCGATCGTCGGCTCGCAGGACAACGTCACGGGGGCCGGGCTCGACGCGATCCAGGACGCGATCTCAGCCCTTCGCGATCCGCAGACCCCGGAGGCGCAGGCCCAGCAGCTCGCCGAGGACACGCCCGCGATCCTGTGGGTGGACGGCAGCCCCCACGGCGGCGAGGAGAGCGGCGGCGACGCCTCCCTCAAGGTGCTCTATGACCTGGCCGCTCGGACCGACTGCGCGGCCGAGCAGATCCTGGACCAGGCCGTCGTCATCGTCGTGCCGATCTACAACCCCGACGGACGGGACCTGGACCAGCGGAGGAACGTCAACGGGTTCGACATGAACCGCGACTGGTTCGCCCGCACGCAGCCGGAGATCGACGGCGTCATCGAGCTCATGCGTCAGTACCCGCCGCAGCTCGCGATCGATGCCCACGAGATGGGGACGTACACCTACTTCTTCCCCCCGAACGCCGACCCCGTGTATCACGAGATCCCCGACCAGGCGATCCACTGGATCAACGACATCTACGGGCCGGCGATGGCGGCCGAGTTCGATCGTCAGAAGATCCCGTACTTCAGCTTCCGGACCTACGACTTCTTCGGCATCTACTACGGGGACACCGTGCCGGCCGAGGGATTCCACGCCGCCGGCATGACCTTCGAGAAGCACAACGGCGACCCGATCTCGCAACGCGTGCACGAGCACTACACGACCATGTGGACCTGCCTGTCGCAGGCCGCGTTCAACAAGGACGACATCCTGACCGAGTGGCACGACTCGTTCGTCGACGCGTACGACGAGGGCGTGAACGGCGTGCTCGAGCCGAACGCCGTCTACGAGCGCAACCACAGGCTGTTCCAGCAGGTGCCGAATACGAAGGTCCGTCACTACTTCCTTCGGACCGACGACCCCGACCACGCCGGCGAGGCGCAGCGCCTGGTGCGGCGGCTCCAACGGATGGACGTGGACGTCTACCAGCTGACGGCGCCGCTCGACGTTCCGGACTTCAGGCCCTACTTCCGGCCGCAGGAAGCGACCACGTTGCCGGTCGGCACCTACTGGATCCCGATGGCCCAGGGGCAGAAGCAGTGGATCCAGGCGATGTTGCACGAGGACCCGTACATCGGCTTCAGCATCACGTACGACGTCTCCGCATGGAGCAACCCGCTGCTGATGAACGTGCCCGGCGGGTCGTCGGGGCTGGTCCTGAGCCCGCAGGCGACGCTCCTGCCGCTCCAGCCGGAGCCGCCGGCGCCGCCGCTGCCGGCCGACGTCCCGAACGTGGCCATCTTCGAGTATTCGAACAGCACATCGAACTTCGAGTCGGCCGGGTGGCTGCGCTGGCTCTTCACCGAGCGCTGGCACCTTCCCTCGACGACGGTCTCGCCGGCCGACGTCGTGGCGGGCGAGCTCGAGAACGTGGACGTCCTCGTCGTCCCGAACATGTACGTCCCGACGATCAACCAGGTGCTCGGGAAGGCCGGCAAGCGAGCGCTCGTCGACTGGGTGAACGAGGGCGGCCGCTACATCGGCTATCGCGGCGGCGCCGAGCTGGCGACGCGGTACGGCATCTCGACCGCGCAGCTGCAGCAGCCGAATTCCGTGATCCCGGGCAGCCTGATCCGCGTCCGGCTCGATCAGGCGAGCCCCCTCGCCGACGGGGTGGGCGACTTCGCCTGGGTGATGTACGACGCCGATCGCATCCTTCACGCGGTGGGTGGAACCGCGCCCGTCGCGTATCCGGCGTTCGGGAGCCCGGATTTCGCCGTGTCGGGCCTGCCGACGGGCGCCGACCGGCTCGGCGGAACGGCGGCCGTCGTGGACGAGCCGATGGGCTCGGGACGAACGATCGTGTTCTCGGTCGACCCCAACTTCCGCGCCTGGACCGAGGGGACCCAGCAGATTCTGTGGAACGCGATCCTGGGCCCGAACCCGTAGGTCGAGGAACGACCGGCTCGGGGAAGGACTCAGGCGTTCGAAGCGTCGGCGAACCGGCGGATCTCGACAGCGTGCTCGTCGTAGTGCTCGAACGTCTCGTCCGAGAACTCGGACTCGGCGGCGGGCACGATCTCGGGCAGCGACGACACGACCGCCCGGATCCTCTCCCTCGCGGCCTCGGAACGGGTGACGACCTCGTCCCAGGACATCGCCTTGGACTGCTCGGCCACCTCGTCGTTCGTCTTCTGCCAGACGGCCTCGGGGTCATCGGGATCGGGGGTGCCCGCGGCGATGAGCTCGATCCTGCGTGCCGCGTCATCGACCCAGTAGCCGCAGTGCCAGACGAGGTCCGCGACCGACCACCCAGGCACCGCGCCGAGCTCGGTTCGGCGGGCCTCGGGCACCCGGGCAGCGGCGCCCATCAATGCCTCCCAGGACGACGCCTCGCGGTCCAAGAGCTGCTGTCGTTCCATCAGCCCGAGAGCATACGCGCGCCGCGCTTGGCGAGCTGGTCCGCCACGATGTTCCGCTGGATCTCGGACGTGCCCTCCCAGATCCGGTCGACGCGGACCTCGCGCCAGAATCGCTCGGCGACGTTCTCGCGCATGTAGCCGCGGCCGCCGAAGATCTGGACGGCCCGGTCGGCGACCCGATTGGCCATCTCGCTCGCGTACAGCTTGGCCATCGAGCACTGGGCGTGCTGGACCTTGAGGTCGACGCCGCGGTCGATGTTCTTGGCGAGCTCATACGTCATCAGGCGCGCGGCCCACAGCTCGGTCACCGAGTCCGCGAGCATGTGGGCGATCGCTTGGTTCTCGATGATCGGACTGCCGAACTGCACACGATCCTTCGCGAACGCCGTCGCCTCGTCGATCAAGCGCTCGGCGGCGCCGCAGCACCGGGCGGCGATCATCAGGCGCTCGTAGCGGAACCACGAGTACACGAACCTCAGCCCGTCCCCCTCGGATCCGATCAGGTTGGCGGCCGGGACACGCACGTCCTCGAACGCAAGCTCGGTGTGGGTGTCGATCAGCGTGTGGGTGTACGCGGGCTCGCGAACCGGACGAACCCCGGGCGTGTCCTTGTCGACGAAGAACATCGCATGCGAGCCGGCGTTCGGGCCGCCCTCGATCTTGGCCTGGAAGAAGACGTAGTCGGCCGAGCCGAACGAGGTGACGTGCCACTTCCTGCCGTTCAGCACGTACTCGTCGCCGTCCCGCCGCGCCGTGGCCTTGATCGCGTCGACGTCGGAGCCGGCGCCCTCCTCCGTGATCGCGTAGCACTCCTGGCGCTCGCCGCGGATCGTCGGCAGGATCCACCGCTCGAGCTGCTCGCGGCTGACGACGGCGGGGGCCCACTCGGGCGGCGTGTGGATGCACCACCCGAGCCCGTTGGTCACCCGCCCGATCTGCTCGGAGACCAGCACCTGCTGGAACATCGAGAGGCCGCCGCCGCCGAGCTCCTTCGGCATGTTCATCGCCCACAGCCCGAGATCGATCGCCATGTGGTGATGCTTCTCGCGGACGTCCTCCGAGAGCCTCCCCCCGCTCAGCTCGGTCTCGACCTCGAGCGGGATGAGCTCCTCATCCACGAACCGGCGGGCGCGTTCCTGGATCTCGCGATCGGCGTCGGACATCGGGTAGGTCGTCACGGCCGCGACTCTACGAGATGAACTCCAACCGGGCGCGGTTGTCCTCGATCTGCCGGCGCGAGTCCGGGTCGACCGAGTGATCGCGTTCGGGCGAGGCGGGCTCGTCCGGCGGCTCACCGAACAGCTCCCCCGAGAGGTAGCGCTGTCCCGTGTCGGGCACCGCCGTGACGATCGTCGCGAACTCAGGGTGCTTCTCGGCCACCTTCAGCGCGGACGCGACGTTGATGCCGCCCGACGGTCCCGCCAGGATGCCCTCCTCGCGGGCGAGCCGGTGCGCCATCTCGAGCGCCTCCTCGGTGGAGGCGGTCACGATCCCGTCCATGAGCGAGAGGTCGAGGTTGTGGGGGACGATCCCGTCGCCGATCCCCGGGACGCCGTGGGTACCCCACCGTTCTTCGGAGATCAGCGGGCTCTCGGCCGGCTCGACCGCGTAGGCGCGGATCGCCCGGTCGTACGCCTTCAACGCCCGAGCGACCCCCGTGATCCACCCCCCGGTCCCCTGCGCCGCGACAACGGCGTCGACCTGGCCGCCGCTCTGCTGCCAGATCTCCTCCCCCGAGATCGCCTGCGCATCGGGGTTGTCGGGGTTCTCGAACTCCCCCGGCACGAAGTAGCGCTCGGGATCGGTGGCGACGATCTCGCGCATCTTCGCGATCGCGAGGTCGATGTCGGTGCCCGCGCCGGGCGTCAGGACGAGCTCGGCGCCGTAGGCCTCGATCATCCGCTTGCGCTCCAGGCTCATGCCACGCGGCATCACGATCACGCAGTCGTAGCCCTTGATCGCGGCGACGGCCGAGCACGCGATCCCCGCGTTGCCGGTCGTCGACTCGACGATCGTCATCCCGGGCCTCAGGTCGCCGCGCTCCTCCGCCCGTTCGATCATGTGGCGGTAGATCCGGTCCTTCGTCGAGCCGGTCGGCCCGTACCACTCGATCTTGGCGAGCAGGCTGAGACCCTCCCGCGCCACGCGCGAGAGCCGCACGAGCGGCGTCCG
>CBRGMI010000097.1:0-6805 GCA_967797495.1 uncultured bacterium | reverse complement strand
ACCGCTGATGCTGCAGAGGATCGCGCGTCCAGAAGAGATCCGTCGGTGGGAGGGGGACCTGCCCGTCCGCCACCGCTATACGCCGGGTGTCGCCGGCGACGCGTTCTTCACGGCGCTCAAGGAGCGCGGCGTGCTGCTCGGCTCGCGGTGCGAGAGCTGCGCGTACACCTACGTGCCGGCGCGGCTGTTCTGCGAGCGATGCTTCTCGGAGCTCTCGGCCGACACCGAGGTCGGTCCCGGCGGCGAGATCGTGTCCTTCACGATCGTGTTTCGGGGGATCGAGGGCGAGCCGCTCGAGCGCCCCCAGACCCTAGGGGCGGTCCGTCTCGATGGGGCGGACGCGGTCCTGATCCATCGGGTCGAGACGGGCGAGGAGCCGCTGGAGATCGGCGAACGCGTCGAGGTGGTCGTCGAGCCGGAACCCCGCCGAACCGGATCGATCCTCGATATCGCGGGCTTCAGGGTCGTCGAGACCTAGGACATAGCTCGTCTGGGCTCAGCTCGCCGCCTTCTTCACCAGCGCGCCGATCTTCTTCTCATCGGCGGCCGTCAGCTTCTTCAGGGCGAAGGAGGTCGGCCACATGGCGCCCTCGTCGAGGTTCGCTGCTTCCTCGAAGCCGAACGTCGCGTACCTCGACTTGAACTTGTCCGCGCTCTTGTAGAAGCAGACGATCTCGTCGTCCTTGGCGTACGCGGGCATCCCGTACCAGGTCTTGGGCGAGAGATCCGGCGCGGTGGCCGTGATGATCGCGTGGAGTCGCTTGGCCATCCTGCGATCCGGTTCCGGCATCTCGGCGATCTTCGCGAGCAAGGCGCGCTCCCCCTCCTCCTTGTTCTGGGCCGCCTTCAGCTCCCGGGCGCGCTCCTTCATCGCGGCGCGTTCCTCGGCGGTGAACTTGCTGCCCGTCCCGGTGCGCTTGGCAGACGTAGTGGTGCTCCTCTTCGCGGTTGTCTTCTCAGCCATTGCGAACCACCTCCTTGCTTCGATGCGTATGTGCCGCCTGACCTCCGGCGCGATCGCCGGACGGCTCAGCGCAGCTCCTGGATGCGGATCAGGTTGCCAGCGGGATCGCGGAAGGCGCAGTCGCGAACCCCGTATGGTTGGTCGGTCGGCTCCTGGACGACCTCGGCGTCGCCCGCCTGCAGCCGTTCGAAGACGCCGTCGACGTCCTTGGTGGCCAGGTTGATGCTGGCGAACGTTCCCTTGGCCATCATCTCGGCGATGGCGCGGCGCTCGTCGTCGGTGATGCCGGGTGTGGCGGCAGGCGGGTACAGGACGATGGACGTGCCGCGCTGGTCGGGGGGCCCGACCGTGATCCAGTGCAGCCCGGCGTATTCGACGTCACCCCGGACCTCGAAGCCGAGCGTGTCGCGGTAGAAGGCCAGGGACGCGTCGGGATCGTCGTGCGGGAGGAGGGTCTGGTAGATCGTGATGTCCATGGAGGTCATGCTACGTGCGGCTCGGCGAGTGGCGCTTCTCGATTCCTGATCGGTCTGGTGACCTGTTTCGCGACACAAGGCGGAATCCCCGACATCGCGCGCGGCGCCTGGCGCCGGTAGGCGCTGGGCGGCACACCCACCAGCTCGGTGAACCGGGTGCTGAAGGTGCCCAGCGACGAGCAGCCGACCTCGAAGCAGACCTCGGTGACGCTGAGATCGCCGCGACGCAGCAGCGCCATCGCGCGCTCGATGCGCCGGGTCATCAGGTAGCTGTACGGGGACTCGCCGAACGCGAGCCGGAACTGGCGGCTGAGGTGCCCGGCCGACATGTGCGCGCCGCGCGCGAGCGCCTCGACGTCCAGCGGCTGGGCGTATTCGCGGTCGATGCGGTCGCGGACGCGGCGCAGAACCGCGAGGTCGCGCAGGTGCTGCGCGGAGGCGGGTCTGACGGTCACCGGCGAGATGGTACCGTCCGCGCCGGCCGCCTCCGGGCGAGGGGTCGCGTCATCCGGCGCCCGTATGCTTTCGGCATGGCGACCCTGACGTGTGATCGGTGTGGGCTTCCCCTGCCGGACGAGGCCCGGTTCTGCCCGAACTGCGGCTATCCGGTCGGCGCCCCGCCGCCCGTGGAGCGCAAGTTCGTCACGGTGATCTTCGTCGACCTCGTGGGGTCGACGCTGCTGTCCAGCCAGATCGATCCCGAACGCTACCGAGAGGTCCTCACCCGTTACTACCGGATGGTGGCCGAGGAACTCGAGTCGCTCCGCGGCCGCGCGTACAACTTCGCCGGGGACGCGGTCGTGGGGGTCTTCGGCCTGCAGCACACGCACGACGACGACGCGCTCCGCGCCGTTCGGGCCGGCCTGGGGTTGGTCGACCGCGTCGGTCGCCTCGGCGAGGAGATCGGGCTCCCGGTCCCGCTCCGGATCCGCGTCGGGATCCATACCGGTCCGGTCGCGATCGGCAGCGAGGCGTCCGAGCAGGGCCTGCTCTACGGGGCCACCGTCAACATGGCGGCGCGGCTCCAGCAGGCCGCCGACCCGGGGACGGTGCTCGTCTCGGAAACGAGCTACCTCCTGTCCCTGTCGCAGGTCCAGTACGGGCCGATGCGCGAGGTCGAGGCGAAGGGGTTCGAGGATGAGGCGCGCGCGTGGCCGGTCGCGGCGCTCCAGCCCGGCTCGGGCCGCCGAACGATCCCGCTCGTCAACCGCAAGCGCGAGCTCCGGCTGCTGCAGGACGCGTTCGATGGCGCGCGGGAGACGCGCCGCGGGCACCTGGTGACGCTGTTCGGCGAGCCTGGGATCGGCAAGAGCCGGGTGGTCGACGAGTTCGTGGCCGGTCTGCCTGACGACGCCAAGGTGCTGCTGGGCCGCGCGAACCCGTTCGAGGAGGACGTGACCTTCGGCCCGCTCGCGCAGATCCTCCTGCACGAGATGGGGGAGGCGGCGCACGCGCCGCCCGAGGCGCTCCGCGCGCGGCTCGAGGAGATCGTCCTGGAGTGCACCCCGCCCGACGAGGCGAGGCAGATCGTCGAGCGCCTGTGCATCGCGCTCGGGATCGCCGGCGAGGCGCGCGACGAGAAGCGCTACCGAGTGGCCGAGATCCGTTCGGGGCTGCTCGCGCTCCTGCGCGGGTTCTCCAGCCGTGGACCGGTGGTCGTGGTGCTCGAGGACCTGCAGGCGGCCCAGGCGCCGATGCTCGAGCTGGTCGAGGAGTTGGTGCGCGAGGCCGACGGCGTCCCGCTGCTCGTGATCTGCGCCGCCCGATACACGCTGCTCGACGACCGTCCCGGCTGGGGGGGCGGGCGCGGGAACTCGGTCAACCTCTACCTGGAGACGCTCTCGATCGACGACTCAGCGCAGCTCGCGCGGGACGCCGGCGAAGGCCTCGACGACGCCACCGCCCAGCGGATCGCGCAGCACGCCGGCGGGAACCCGTTCTTCATCATCGAGACGACCGGGATGCTGCTGCACCAGGGGAAGGGGCTCCCGGCCGGCACCGGCCCGCTGTCGCCGGCCCTGCTGCCGCCGACCGTGCAAGCGGTGATCGCGGCCCGGATCGACCACCTCTCACCCGAGGGCCGAGATCTGATCCGCAAGGCCTCGGTGTTCGCTCGCTCGTGGTTCACCCTCGATGAGCTCGACCTGATCGCCGTCCCGACCGGCGAGGCGCTCGGCCGCCTCGAGGAGGAGGAGCTGCTCGAACACGACGGCGATCGCCCCGACGTCTGGCGCTTCAGCCACGGCATGGTGCGGGACGTCGCCTATGAGAGCCTCCCCAAGCGCGAACGTCAGCGCCTGCATCTGTTGGTCGCCGAAGGCCTGTCCCGCAACCCGGAGACGGCCGCCCGCCGGCCGCGCGCGTTGGGTTCCCCCGGGGAGCGGGCCGGGCTCGCGGGGCTCGACCTCACCCCCCACCACCTTCGGCTCGCCGTGGGGGGGGTCGACGCCCTGGCTCGCGCCGGCGACATCGCCCGCGAGGGGCCGAACATGAAGGCGGCCGAGGAGGACTACCGACGCGCGCTGGAGCTCGCCGGCCCCGAGCGCGCGTGGGGGCTCCGCGAGGCGCGGATCCTCGCGAGCCTGGGCGAGATCCGTTACTGGCTCGGCGAGTTCGAGCCCGCCGTCCCGGTGCTCGAACGCGCGCTGAGGCTCGGCGACGGCGACCTCGCGGTTCGGGCGCAGGCGTCGCGCTTCCTCGGCGACATCGAGCTCTCGATCCTTGGGGACGCCAAGCGCGCCGCCGAGCTGCTCGACGACGCGCTCGAGGCGGCGCGCGGGCTCGGGGATCCGTGGACGCTCGCGCGGACGCTGCTGGTCGCGGCGTGGGCGCCGTACTTCCGGCGGGACGTCGCCACGGCGCGCGCGATGTTCCAGGAGGCGCTCGAGACCGCGCGCGCGAACCCCGAGGGCGACCGCTGGTCCGAGGCTCGATCGCTCGTGGGGCTCTCGACGCTCGAGAGCGACGAGGGAGACGAAGAGGGCTCGCTCCGGCTCGCTGCGGAGGCGCTCGTGGTCGCGGAGACGAGCGGGGACCGCTTCTCGCTCGCGGTGGCGAACGAGGCGGTCGGCGGCACGATGCGCCACATGATGCGACTGGAGGATGCCGAGGAGCACATGGATCGCGCGGTCGACGCCTTCCGCGAGCTCGGCGCGCGCTGGGAGCTCGCGAGCGCGCTCACGTCGCGGGGGATCGCTCGACGGCTGGCCGGCGAGGCGGACGAGGCGGTGACCGACCTGCTCGAGGCCTACCGGATCTGCCGTGAGCTGAAGGAGCGGAGCATCATCACCTGGACGGCCGCCGCGCTCGCCAGGGCGTACGTCGGAGCGGGCGACCCGGGAGCGGCGCGCCGTGTCCTTGAGGAGACCGCTTCGGTCGCCTCCGAGGAGACCGCCGCCACCGAGGAGTGGCTCGACTACGCCGACGTCGAGATCCTGCTGGCCGAGGGCGAGAGGGAGGAGGCGCTGGAGCGCGCGCTCTCGATCTTGCGCTACGAGCGCGGAGAGGGGTCCACCAAGGACGTCGCCGCGCGCGTGTGGTGGATCTCGCAGGTGTTCGGCGTCGAGGCCGCCGGGGGCGAGGAGGAGGTCGGGCGCGCCAGGGAGCTGCTCGAACGCGCCCAGATGCTCCAGGCCTTCCGAGAGGCAGAGCTGGTCACGAGCCGCTCGGCGATCTCGGATGCCTGACCGCTAGGCTTCGACCCGTGGACTTCGATCTCACGCCGGAGCAGGACGAGCTGCGATCCGCGGTGCGCGCGTTCGCCCAGGAGGTCGTGGCGCCGGCCGCGGCCGAGGCCGACGAGCGCGCGGAGTTCCCCTCCGAGATCGTGAAGCGCGCCGCCGAGCTCGGGTTGTTCGGCATCCCGTTTCCCGAGGAGGTCGGCGGGCAGGGGGGCGACCTGCTCTCGTTCTGCCTGTGTCTCGAGGAGATCGGGCGATACGATTCGGCGCTCGCGATCACGCTCGAGGCCGCGGTGGGCCTGGCCGCGAACCCCCTGTTTCGGTTCGGCACCGATGAGCAGCAGCAGCGATGGCTCGTGCCGATGGCACGAGGCGAGGCGATCGGCGCGTTCGCGCTCACCGAACCCGGGGGAGGCTCGGATGCCCGTGCGATCCGGACGACGGCCAAGCTCGACGGCGACGAGTGGGTGATCGACGGCTCGAAGGCGTTCATCACCAACTCGGGGACGCCGCTGACGTCGGTGATCATCGTGGCGGCGGTCGACGAGGCAGCGGACGACGGCGACGTCTCGACGATCGTCGTGCCGGTCGGGACGCCCGGGCTCACGGTCGGCGCGAGCTACCGCAAGGTCGGTTGGCGTGCGAGCGACACGCACGAGGTCTCGTTCGACGCGTGCCGCGTGCCGGCGGACCATCTGCTCGGCGAGCGCGGCCGTGGGTACTCGCAGTTCCTCGAGACGCTCGCCGACGGGCGGGTCGCGATCGCGGCGCTCTCGGTCGGGCTCGCGCGTGGATGCCTGGAGGAGAGCGCCCGGTACGCGGTGGAGCGGGAGGCGTTCGGGCAGCCGATCGGCGCGTACCAGGCGCTGCAGTTCAAGATCGCCGACATGCGGGTGGGAGTCGAGACGGCGCGGCTCGCGTACCAGCGGGCGGCGTGGCTGCGCGACCGAGGGCGCCCCTTCGCGACCGAGGCGTCGATCGCCAAGCTGTACGCGAGCGAGGTCGCGGTCTCGAGCGCGCGAGAAGCGGTGCAGGTCCACGGCGGCTACGGCTTCATCGAGGACTTCCCCGTGGCCCGCTTCTACCGCGACGCCAAGGTGCTCGAGATCGGGGAGGGCACCAGCGAGATCCAGCGCGTGCTCATCGCCCGGGCGCTCGGCCTGCCTGGGACCGAGCTGTAGGCTCCGCCCGGCGCGGTCCGCCTGCGCCCCGTGAGGGCCGAAAAGCCCCCCCGAGGATGGTTGCAACCGCGGGCTGCAGCGGGCACGGTTGACATCCCACTCGGCCGTCCGATAGGAAGGGCCTTCCCCAATGGCCGAAAACCACAGCGGTTCAGGCGTCGTGTTCCGCCGCGCCCTCGCGGTGGTGGCGGCGCTGGCCCTCCTGACGTCGCTCGCCCAGGTCGCGGTCGCCGAGCCGAGCACCGAGGAGAAGCTCGACGCCGCCAAAGCCGAGTTCGAGCAGCTGAAGAACCAGATCGCGAGCCAGCAGCAGGTCCTGAACCGGCTCTCGGCGGAGGCGGCGGTGATCGCCGAGCGCTGGGAGGTCGCGAGCGGCCGCTACGAGCAGGTCACCGCCGAGCTCCACCAGACGCAGATCGCCCTCGCCGAGGCGCAGGCGGAGTACCAGGGCCTCAAGTCCGACCTCGAGGAGCGCGCCCGCCAGGCCTACATCACCGGCCCGGG
>CBRGMI010000096.1:0-6955 GCA_967797495.1 uncultured bacterium | reverse complement strand
GTTGCTCGATGCGGGCGGAGGGGGCTCGACGGATCCGTCCCGCGGTCGCCGTGCAGACGCTGTTCGTGCTCTTCGGCGTCTTCATCGCCGCCTCGTTCCCGTTCCTGTCCCTGTTCCTGGACGGCAAGGGTCTCACCGCGGGCGAGATCGGCGCGGTGATCGCCGCGATGGCGATCGCGCGCGTGCTCCTGAGCCCGCTCTGGGGTCACCTCGCCGACACGACGCTCGGCCGGCGTCGCGCGCTGCAGATCGGGGCGCTGGGGGGTGCGATCGGCGCGTTCGCGCTCTTCGGCGCGCAGACCTACCTCGCGATCGTCGTGACGGCGTTCGTGTTCGCCGGCCTGAGCGCCACCGTCGCGCCGAACGTCGACGCGATCGCCCTGGAGTTCCTCGGCGACGACAGGATGACCGAGTACGGGCGGATCCGCGGGTGGGAGAGCCTGGCGTACGCCACGGCGTGCCTGCTGATCGGAGTGCTCCTGCAGCAGGTCGGCATCCGGTGGGCGATGCCGGTCGTCGCCTCGGCGGCCCTCGCCATCTTCGTGTGGGCGGCCGTCGCGATCGAGCCCGACCGGCCGGCCCGCTCGATCCGGCACGGCCGGCTCGGCGCGGTGGGCGCCGTGTTCCGGGCGGCGCCGAGGTTCTGGATGTTCCTGCTCGCCCTCCTCCTGGTGTGGACCGGGTTCAACGCGGCGTGGAACTTCATCGGGCTGAAGATCGAGCGCGCCGGCGGCGGCGCGCTGCTGGTGGGGATCGGGACCGCGCTCGGCGGGCTGGTCGAGGTGCCCGTGATGCGGCTCTCGTCGCGGTTCTCGAACCGTTTCGGCCTGCGGGCCGTGTACGTGGCCGGGTGCGTCGTGTACGCGACGGGGTTCCTGCTGTGGGGTCTGGTCGAGGACCCGACGATCCTGTCCGTCCTCACCGTGTTCGAGGGCGCCGGGTTCGCGCTCCTGTTCACGACGATGGTGGTCGTGATCGGCCGCATGCTCCCGTCGAACCTCTACTCGACCGGTCAGTCGCTCGCCGCGACGATGGGGTTCGGGATCGCGCCGATCATCGGCGCGGGGCTCGGCGGGCTCGTGTTCGATCGCTTCGGCCCGGCGACCCTGTACGTCGGCGCCTGCCTCCTCACGCTCTGTGGAGGGGCCGTCGCGTGGGTCGCGCTGAGCACGCCCGCCCTGGCTCGTCCCGCTCGGGACGTCGAACCCGTCCTCTGAGGCCGCTCGGTCGGTTCGCGCCGCGTCGGGGGCTTGACGTACGATGCGCCGAGACCCTGACGAGGAGGTCGACGTGGTCAGCGCGTTCATCCTGATCCAGACCGAGGTGGGACGGGCCAGCAACGTGACCCGGGAGATCAGCGGCGTGAAGGGCATCGTGTCCGTCGACCCCGTGACCGGTCCCTACGACGTCATCGCCCGCGGTGAGGCGGCCGACCTCGACGAGCTCGCCAAGGCGATCGTGATGCCGATCCAGTCGGTCGAGGGTGTCACGCGCACCCTGACCTGCCCGGTGCTCTCGCTCTAGCGGATCCGGGCACCTTCCCAGGGAACGCACGCCTCCACGGCGACTTCTTCAGGGCGCCCCCGGCCGCGCCGATACCGCGTGGGGAGGTGGTGGCGTGGGTTCGGAACGCGGCTTCGTGTCGGTGCGGGCGCTCGTCCTGCTCGGGCTCGTGGTGGCGGCCGTGTGGGTCGTGCCGCTCATGATCCTGCAGGGCGCGAGGCGCGAACCGGCGGCGGCGGGTCCGACGGCCGTCGGCGCGACGTCGATCGGCGAGCCAACCGGCGGGACGACCGGCGCGACCGGCGCGACCGCCGCGGGCGACCCCATCTCCGATCCGATCCGCGAGGCGAACGACGTGCGGGCCCAGGCGATGCTGAACCAGGCGATCCGCGTCTCGCAGGTGTACTACGCGGAGCACGGCTCGTTCGACGGGCTCGGACCCGATGCGGCCGCGGCGTACGATCCCTCGGTCGTCTACGGGCGGGGCGCCCCCGCCCCGGGCGTGGTGGCGATGTCGGTCTCGCCGACGACGGTCGTGTTCGTGACCCTGGTCGAGCCGAACGGCGGGTACCTGTGCGCCGCCGCGATGGGTGACATCGTGACGTTCGGACGGACGAACGCGACGATGCCCGCCGAGTGCCAGGGCGGCTGGGACTAACCGGGCGACCCCTCTCGGAACCACAGCTGCACGTCGCTCCGCTCCGCGAGCTCGAGCGTCTTCGGGAGATCGGCAGCGAGCTCGCTGATCCGTTCCACGAGCCGGCCGCGCTGCCGTTCGGGCAGCGACGCGATGTCGCTCGACGTCGCGTACAGATCCGCGAGTCGCGCCGAGGCCATCGTGCGCGCGGTCGCGAACGAACGGCGCTCGAGCGCCGTGAACCCCTCGATGCGCTCGGGCGGGTGGAACCACGAGAAGTACGCCTCGACGACCGGCGACGACGCGCGTTCGCGTTCCACGACCTCGTCGATCTCACGGATGCCCACGTGCAGCCCGTCTGGGTGCTCGTCCGTCCGAGCCCACACGAGCGCCAGCGCGCCGCCCGGGCGGAGGACGCGCCGGATCTCGGCGAAGGCGGCCTCGGCGCCGAAGTGGTGGAACGCGTTCCCGACCACGACGGCGTCGGCTTGGCCGTCGTCCAACGGGATCGCCTCGGCGGTCCCGCCGACGGCGGTCACGTCGGGCAGGTTGGTCGCGAGGACCGCGCGCATGTTGGCGGCCGGTTCGACGGCGACGACGCGGACGCCGAGCGGGACGAACCGACGCGAGAGCTGTCCGGTCCCGGCCGCCAGATCGACCACGAGCGATCCGGGTTCGAGCCGGGCGCGCTCGGCCACCCACCGGATCGCCTCGGGCGCGTAGGTCGGGCGCAGCTCGTCGTAGTCGGTCGCGTCCACGTTCTCGAAGCTGAACCCCACGTCGCGCATCGTACGCGGCGGCCGTACCCTTGCCGGATGCCGCCGCCCGAACGCCCGCCCGCCGGCCCGCCATCTGGTCGCTCGGCACCGGCTCCCGCTCCCTTGCCGCGCCGCCTCCTCGGTGAGGAGACGCTGATCGTCCTGTCGCTCTCGCTGCTCGCGAGCGCGGTGTTCGCGATCCTCAGTCTGCTCGAGGCGCCGCTGCGCGGCGTCACGGTGGCCTCGGTCTCACAGAGCACGCAGCTCGCTCGGCAGATCTTCGGCGCCCTGTTCTCGCTGGCGCCAGTGTGGCTGGTCGTCTACCTCGTCCGCCGCAGCGGCGAGGGGGTCGAGGGGATCGGGCTCCGATGGGACCGCCCCCGGCAGGACATCGCTCGCGGCAGCCTGCTGTTCCTGGTCGTCGGGGCGGCCGGCATCGGGCTGTACCTGGCGGCGGTCGCGCTCGGCGTCAACCGTTTCGTCGTGCCGGTGCCGCCGCTCGGGCATTGGTGGACCGTGCCGGTGCTGCTGCTGAACGCCGCCGAGGCGGCGCTGCTCGAGGAGGTGGTGGTCGTCGCCTACCTCATCACGCGGCTGCGGCAGCTCGGTCTGACCGAGGTGGCCGCCGTCGGCGCGAGCGCGCTCCTGCGCGGCAGCTACCACCTGTACCAGGGCTGGGGCGGGTTCCTCGGCAACGTCGCGATGGGCGTGCTGTTCGGGTTCGTGTTCACGCGCACCAAGCGGGCGTGGCCGATCGTGATCGCGCACTTCCTGCTCGACACCGCCGCCGGCATCGGCTTCATCCTGTTCCGCAAGCACCTGCCGGGGTTCGGATGAGCGGGGCGCTCGTCCGGCGGTCGTTGTCGCCTGCGCTTCGCGGGGCCGCGGGTCGGGGGTTCGCGCACGTCGACGGGCTCGTGGGCGAGGCGTTCCTGCGCGGTCTGCGGCGCGAGGTCGAGGGCGGTCCGCTGCGAAGGATGGCGGGGACGTTCGGCGCGGCAGGCGTGCGGATGGAGATCGACGGCTTCGACCTCGAGGCGCCGTTCGAGGGTTTCCCGCTCCTGACCGAACTGGCGACGTCGTTCACGGCGCGGGTCCGTTCGGACGGCGGCGAGGTCCGCGGGCTCCGGACCTGGCGACCGAACGAGGCGGGGATCGCCGTCTACCGATCGGGTTCGGTCGGCGTCACCTCGCACCTGGACGGTCGCTGGTACCGGCGGCTCGTCGCGGTGTTCACGGTCGCCGGTTCGGCGCGGTTCGAGGTGCGGTCCTCGCGCGAGGGCGACCTGCTCGAACGCTGGGACGCGCGTGCCGGCTCGGTCACCTTGATGCGCGCGCCGGGTCTCGCCGGCGTCCGCGACGGTCGTCCGTACCACGCGGTGCACGGTCCGCCACGAGGCACGCGATGCTCGCTCGCGCTCCGGATGCGGATCGATCCGCCCGGTCGGTGATCGCGAGGCCGGTCAGGCCCAGGAGGTGAACCAGTAACGGAGGTTGAAGGCGGCGTCGCTCAACGGCGCGGCCGTCAGGACCGGCCAGAACCAGATGAACAGGATCACCGACGCGGCGACGAAGCCGACGACGAAGGGGAGGAACGGACGCGACCGGGAGCCGGCCACGTGGAGCTCGGACAGGTCCCGGAGCGCGTAGACACAGGCGAGGACGAAGAACGGCGTGAGGGGCGTCGCGTAGAAGAAGAACTGCGGGCGTGAGACCAGGAACCAGGGGAGGTAGAGCCCGGCGATCGTGACGGTCACGAACCCCGCCCGCCAATCGCGCGTGCGCCACCAGGCGTACGCCACGTAGGGGATCGCGAGCAGGCTGCCCCAGAAGATCGCCGGGTTGCCCTGCGCGTAGATCACCTGGCGGACACCGTCGGATCCGAAGGCCCCGTAGTAATACGTGGGTCGTGCCAGGACGATCCACTTCCACGCCGGCGCGAAGTAGGCGTGCCACGGCTGCCCCTGATCGTTCACCGCCTTCAGGTCGGCGTGGAACCGTGCGGCATCGCCCTGCATCTTGGCCCACCGCTGGAGGTCCCACCCGAAGTGCAGGAACCACGGGATGTAGGTGACGAAGTAGACGATGGCCGGCGTGACCAACAGCGCGAGGACGAAGCCGAACCCCTCGGTCATGATCGTCGTGACGATCGGCTTCGACATGCCGAACTGCTTGCGCCGCATGACTTCCCACAGGAACCCGAGCGCGATCGCCGTGACGAACGCGGTCAGCCCCGACCACTTCGTGGCCATCGCGGCGCCTCCGGCCGCGCCGGCGGCGAACCGGTAGGGACGCCACAGCGGCGCCGGCAGACGCCGCCTCGGCTGGACGCCCGCCTCCGCGTCGCTCGGGCCGTCCGTCGCTGGGACCAGCGCTGGCGTCCGGCGTTCGATCCATCGTCGGTCGAGTAAGAGGAAGACGAACACGAGCACGACCCAGAACGCGACGAAGATGTCGAGCGTTCCGGTGCGCGATTGGACGAGGTTCAGGCCCTCGGTGGCCAACAGCAGACCACCCGTGAACGTCCAGATCGGACTCGCCCACAGCAGCTGGATGATGACGGCGAGCAGCATCACCGTCGCGGTCCCCGTGACCGCGGCGCCGGCGCGCCACCCCATCGACTCCGTCCCGAACGCCAGCTCTCCGAACGCGATCATCCATTTTCCGAGCGGCGGATGGACCCACGCGCCGGTGTCCCATTCGTTCTCGCGCCAGAACCGCTCGTCCGCGCTGTTGATGTCGCACCGCTGGTCCGAGTAGCCGAGCAGGATGCATGCGGACTTCGTGTAGTAGTACTCGTCGAAGACGCGGTGCTCCGGGTAGGCGAGGTGCACGAAGCGCAGGTAGCCCGCGATCAGCCCGACGGCCAGGACCGCGACGACCGGCCGGTTGAAGCGCCTGACCCACGCGTGCATCCGCAGCGACGCGCTCGCAGGGCGCTGCGCGAACGGTGGTGCAGGCCGGGTGACCGTGGACATCCGAGCGATGGTACGGCAGGGGAGCCGTTCAGGGACGGCGTTCGGCCGTGCGCTTGGCCCGGTCCTTCAGCCGGATCACGAACTGGAGTCCCTGGTAGACGTCGTCGACCGAGGCCGACTTGTTGTCGACCAGCTCCGCGTCCAGCCCCACCCGCTGGACGATCTCGAAGGTGAGGTCGGTGTCGACCTCCGCGGCCTTCTTGGGCCAGGCCACCCAGAGCCTGCCGGCCGGGTCCAGTGCCCGGACGGCGGGGGGGAAGCGACGGCGGAGGTCGGCCAGGGTCGTGGTGAACAGGAGCACCACGTCGAGCGGTCCTCGCGCCGACCGGGCGAACGACGCCCCGGTCGGCACCGGCCCGAGCGAGAAGCCGCCCGGTGCGCCGACGACCAGGACGCGGGAGCCCTCGCGGATCCCGAGCTTGCGGGCGAGCGGCGTCGCCGAGTAGTCGCGGTGTCCGGCCGACGGTCGAGACGGGGCCACGTCCGGCACTGTAGCGGCGTCCGACGGCGGGCTACGTCGTTCGGCTGTTCCGTTCCGCGGATCGCATGGGACGATCGAGACATGGCCGGATGCCTCTATGTGGTGGGCACGCCGATCGGCAACCTCGCCGACCTCTCCGACCGCGCACGCGAAACGCTCGGCATCGTCGATCTCGTTGCAGCCGAGGACACGCGGCGGACGGGGCGCCTGCTCGAGCGCATCGGCGTCAAGGCGCGGATGCTCTCCCTGTTCGAGGGCAACGAGCGGCAACGCATCGACGAGCTGCTCGATCGCCTGCGCAACGGGGAGCGGATCGCGCTCGTGTCCGACGCGGGCATGCCCGCCGTCTCCGACCCGGGGTTCCGCCTCCTGCGGGCGGCCGCCGATGCGGGGATCCAGATCCGCGTGGTCCCGGGTCCGTCGGCCGTCACGGCCGCGCTCGTGGTCTCGGGTCTGCCCACCGACCGATGGGTGTTCGAGGGCTTCCTCCCGCGCCGCCCGAGCGAGCGACGCGAGCGACTCCGGGCGCTCGCCCACGATCCTCGGACCGTCGTCCTGTTCGAGTCCCCGCTGCGCGTGATCACGCTCCTGCGCGACG
>CBRGMI010000095.1:0-6983 GCA_967797495.1 uncultured bacterium | reverse complement strand
GGGAGGACGGAGGGCGTCACATCCGTCGATCGTGGGCCGGCGCGGCTGAAGGGGCTGGCCGACCCGATAGGACTGATCAAGCTGAAGCCGGAAGGGTGGGATCCGCAACAGGACATCGCGTTTCGACGAGCGCTGGGCCCCTCCGCCGCGCGACTCACGCCGGCCACACCCGGGATCGCGGCGAACCCCTACAAGGGCCTTCTCCCGTTCGAGGAGGCCGATGCCGCGTTCTTCTTCGGACGCGAGGCGCTCACCGACGAGTTGGTGATGCGGCTTGCGGACACGAGGTTCCTCGCGGTCGTGGGGCCCAGCGGGTCTGGCAAATCGTCCGTGGTTCGGGCGGGGTTGATCCCGGCCCTCCGGAGTGGGGCGATCCCCGGCTCGGAGCGCTGGGCGATTGCGGAGATGGTTCCCGGCGCCTACCCGCTCGAGGAGCTCGAGGCCGCCCTGCTCCGGGTCGCCGCGAACCCGCCGGCCAGCCTGATGGAACAGCTGGAACGAGACACGCATGGGTTGCTTCGCGCCGTCAAGCGGGTGCTGCCTGCTGATGACTCGGTCCTCGTACTCGTCATCGATCAGCTCGAAGAGGTGTTCACGCTCGTCGACGACGAAGACCGGCGAACGCACTTCCTGGCCAGCGTAGCGGCGGCCGCGAATGATCCCCGCGGTCGGCTCCGCATCGTGACCACCCTCCGAGCCGACTTCTACGATCGGCCGTTGCTGTATCGAGGCTTCGCCGACCTCATGCGTTCCTACGTCGAGGCGGTCGTACCCCTCACTCCCGGCGAGCTCGAGCGCGCCATCGCGAATCCAGCGAAGCGTGTGGACGTCGGTCTGGAGCCGAGCTTGCTCGCGGACATGCTGGGCGAGGTAGTGGACGAGCCGGGGGCCCTCCCCCTTCTGCAGTATGCGCTCACCGAGCTGTTCGACCGGCGGGAGGCGAACATCCTCACGCTGCACGCCTACCGGGAGATCGGCGGGGTGGCCGGGGCGCTGGCCGGTCGGGCGGATGAGCTCTACGAATCGCTCGATACGGATGGAAGGGAGGCCTGCTACCAGTTGTTCCTTCGCCTCGTCAGACTGGGTGAGGGAACCGAGGACACCCGCCGCCGGGTGCTCCGGACGGAGCTCGAGGCCCTGGAGATCGATCAGCACGCCCTGCGCCGCACCCTGGATACGTTCGGAACGTCCCGCCTGATGTCCTTCGATCGAGACCTCCGCACCGGACAACCTACCGTCGAGGTGGCTCACGAATCCCTGCTGCGGGTGTGGGGCCGGCTTCGCAGTTGGATCGATGATGCCCGGGACGACGTGCGGATGCATCGCCGCCTGGCCGTCGCGACGACCGAATGGGCTGACGCAGATCGTGATCCAAGCTTCTTGCTGCGGGGAGCGCACCTCGCACAGTTCGAAAACTGGTCCACGACCTCTCGCATCGCGCTCACGGTCCTGGAGCGGGAGTACGTCGAAGCGAGCACGAGCGCCCGCGATGCCCTGCGGGTCGCGGAGCGGGCCGAGGCCCAGCGCCAGCGAAGGACGAACCGGCGGCTCCGCGGGCTCCTTGCCGGCGTTGCCATCCTCCTTGCCCTCGCGTTGGTAGCAGGGAGCCTCGCGCTGGTGCAACGGGGGAAGGCGCGCACGGCCGCACTCGTGGCGCTCTCCCAGAGCCTGGGTTCCCAGGGAGTGATCGAGCCCAGACTCGATCGCGGGCTCCTGCTCGCTCGAGAGGCTGTGAACCTGAACGTGTCCGAGCGGACACGTGGCACCCTCCTTGCGACCGTGCTTCGTGCTCCGACTGCCGTCGGGGTCTTCTACGGGGGCGATACCGGGCGCCGGCCCGTCGCCATCGCGCTCAGTCCGGACGGCAAGACGCTGGCCGTCCAGTACAACGTCACCGACCTGGAGCTCTTCGACACCTCGACCTTCAAGCTACGAGTCACCGTTTCGAACGGCGCTCTAGGAGCACCCGTCTTCAGTCCCGACGGATCGCTGATCGCCCTCCCCTCGGCCGGCAAAGACCTCACCCGGGTCACGAGCGGCTCCGTCGACCTCCGAGACCCCAGCACGGGCCGTTTGCTTCGGACGCTCCCAGCGGCCCCAGTGTCGGGCAACCGAGTTGCCGCCCTGGACCAGATCACGTTCTCGAGCGATGGCCGCAATCTGTACGGGCTCCTTCACGTTGCTCGTTACGGCCATCCGGCCAAGGCCGATTACGTGGTTCGCTGGGATGTGGCGACCGGTAAGCTCCTCGGCCCCGCGACGAAGGTGAGCGACGGCGACGCGGTGGGCTTCGGCCTCACAGCGGCCGGGAGGCTCATCGTCACAGGTAGGCGCACGTCGATATGGAACGCACGCACGATGGAGCTCGTGGGCACGCTCCAGGCGGGTGGCGCGTTGAAGGTGAGCGCGAGCCCGGACGGAACGACCATGGCGCTCGGCGGGGCGGACGGATCAGTGAGATTCGTGGACCTTCGGACCGGGAAGGAGAGAACCGGCGCCGGTGGGCACACGGCCGCCGTCCAGTCCATCGGGTTCACACCAGACTCGCAAACCGCGATCAGCACGGGCGACGACGGACGCGTGCTCATCTGGGACATCGCCACCGCAACGGTGACCCAGGACCTAGCCGGGCACGGTGGCAGTGTGAAGGCCCAGGCGAACGACGGCCGCACGCTCTACACCGCCAGCTTGGACGGCACCATCTTCGCGTGGGACCTGTCGGGGACCCGTCGCTTCGGGCGGGCTTTCACCGCCGGCTCGGGCAACGAGACCCCGCTCTGGGGTCTAAACCCATGGTTCGCCATATCGCCGGACGGGAAGACGCTTGCGGTGACCCAGGCGGACGGGTACGTGAACCTCTGGAGCCTCGCGACGTTCCGTCAGATCGAGACGTTTCGCGCTGTTCCGGACGGGCCGGTCGTCACCGCCAACTTCAGCCCGGACGGGAAGTTGCTCGCCGTCACCGGCACCCAAGGGCAATTCCTGCTCTGGGATCTGACCGCCAGCCCGCCGACGTCGCGGCGGCTGACGGGGTTGCCTCACACCAGCGGGAGGCCCCTCGCGAGATTGCCCGACGGTTCGTGGTACGAAGCTCTCACCTACGCGGCGTTCAGTCCGGACGGAAGCACGGTTGCCGCCGGCGACTGGCAACAGATCTCCTATTCCACCGGCGAAGGCGAGGTGGGATCAACCACGGCGGGGGACCTCGCGATCTGGGATGTGCGGAGTGGCGACCTCGTCCGGGGGCCGATCCGTCTCGGTGCGGCCATGACTCAGGTCATCTTCAACCCCGAGGGCGGGATGTTGGCGGTCACGCTCGGGGATGGGCACGTTCTGCTGATTAACGCTCACACCATGAGGGTGATCCGAACGCTTGCGGCCGATACGGTGGCCCCGCCCACATTCTTCGACGCGTTCTCGCCCGATGGCCGGACGCTGGCGACGAGTGGTTTGACGGGCATCGTTCGGCTGTGGGACGTGGCCTCCGGGCGGCAAGTCGCGCATTTCCTCGCGGCAGCCGGCCCGGTCCTCAGCGTCGTGTTCGACCCGACCGGAAGGCTCATCGCCACCGGAGGCGCCGACGGCACGACCCGCCTGTGGGACGCGGCGACCGGCAATCAGTTCGGAGCTGCCTTCCCCGGCTTCGACAACGTCTGGGAGGCGGCCGCGTTCACACCCGATGGCTCGAAGCTCGTCGTCGTGTATTCGAACGGTCAAGCGTTCGTTTGGCCCGCCACCTGGCAGGCGTGGGCCGCGCACGCGTGTGAAGTAGCGGGTCGCGGGTTCACCCCTGGCGAGTGGAGGACCTTCGTTGGCGATCGTCCCTTCGAGCCCACGTGTTCGACCGGACCCGCCTGACGGCTGGACCTCGCCAGCGCGAGCACCCCAGGACCGCCAGAGCCTCCTGGAGCTTGCTCGCACCGTCTCGATCGGATCGAACGTGTGGCCCGGCGCGGCGGCAGTGGTGCTGCCGGGAGTCTCGGTGGGGGACGACTCCATCATCGGGGCGGGCAGTGTGGTCACGCGCGACATCCCCAGCGGGGTGGTGGCCGTGGGTGCCCCGTGCCGAGTCGTGAAGACGCTCTGAGGGCAGCTCGAAAGCGACGGCGCCAGCTTCGCGGACTCCTTCAGAGCGGTCAGAGATCCTCGCGCACGATCCGCACGACCACCTCGGCCGCCGGACCGTCCGTCGATCGGTTCGACCGGAAGCGCCGGAGCGCGAGGAACGTCAGGACCGCCGTCCCGAGGAGCATGCCGACCAGGCTCTTCATCGAGCGGAGCGGGGCGGGAAGGCGGTCCTCGAGCTCCCGGAGGTCGAGCTCCAGCTGTTCGCGGGCCTGCTCGATCTCGATCACTTTGCTATCTGCTGCCTGGCCCATCGTGCGTCCTCCTTCAGCGTCTCTTGCGTCCGCTCCGGGGTCGTCGGGGCGTTCCGGATGGCGTTGCGTCCGACCAAGACGAGCACACCCGCGATCGCGACGAACACGACCGCCACGACCAGGTTGGCGGCCCACGCCGGGAGCACCAGCGCGAGTGCGACCGATCCCGCGGCCGCCACGAAGCCGAGCGCAAACAAGGCCATCACGGCGGCTCCCGCCATCATGCCGGCACCCTTCGCCCGGACCGACACGGCCTCGGTCAACTCGATCCTTGCCAGCTCGACCTGCTTGCGCACCAGGACGCGGGTCCCGTCGATGGCCGAGGTGATCACCGCTCCCAGCGGCCGCTTCGGTCGAGGCGGCGGCGGGTCCGAGGCAGTTGCACCGGGTGTTCCGTTCGAGGCGCTCCGCCCGACGCCTCCGTCGCCTCCGATCGGGTCGCTCACGGTCACGATCCCTCCCTTCGCGCTCCGCGAGTGAATCTGCTCCGGGGCGCTGCTCGCATTCCTCCGGTCAGGAGCTCGGGCCAGGTCCGATCCTCCGAGGGCTCGCCCGTCAAGGGCGTATGCGTACTACATCAAGCCGGGCCGTGCATCGGCTCAAAGGGTGGAGTGTGAGATCGGCGTTGGGGCGTCGGCATGCAGGTCCGCGGCCACGCACGATCGGCGTTGCCTTTTTCCTGCAGCGTATGCGAGGGTGATGAAGCACTCGCATCGCTTCCAGGAAGGAGATGGCGCAGGTGAGACTTCCTCGGGGATCGTTCCGCTTCGCACTCGGATTCGTGCTCGCGACGACAGGCCTGATCGTCTCCGCGCTTCCGGCCGCGGCGGCGACCGACGCGGAGGTGACCGTCGGGAGCTCGAACCCCTTCAGCGGGAACAAGCAGAACGAGCCCACGGTCGCCGTCGATCCCAACCACCACAACCTGCTGGTTGCCGGCGCCAACGACAACATCGACCTCGAGGACTGCAACGCCGGCGCGGATAGTAGCTGCCCGTTCACGGCGGGTGTCGGAACCACGGGGATCCAGTACTCCGTCGACGGCGGGCTCATCTGGCACCAGCCGACCTTCACCGGCCTCAGCGCCCGGAACTGCACCGGCGTGAACGACCCACCCGGTGCTGTTCCGACGGACGCCTGCGTGCCCCAGGAGGGAGGACCGATCGGGACCCTGCCCTGGTACTTCGAGAACGGTCTGGTCTCCGACGGCGACCCGGCCGTGGCCTGGGGACCGTCACCCGGCCCGAACGGCTTCGACTGGTCCAACGGCTCCCGTCTGTACTTCGCGAACCTGACCTCGAACGTCGCCTCCAAGCACTCGGAGGAAGGTTTCAAGGGCGTCGAGGCCCTCGGCGTCTCCAGGATCGACGTGACCTCGGCGGTCGCCGCGACGCAGGCGGCTCAGCTCGCCGACAAGGCATTGTGGATGCCGCCGTCGCTGATCCCCTCCGGGACCTCCGGCTTCTCCGACAAGGAGCAGATCTGGTCCGACACCGCTGCGAGCAGCGACTTCTTCGGCAACGTGTACGTGTGTTACGGCGACTTCAGCGGCGGGCCGAGCGCCGGCTCGAACTCCGTTCGTCTGAAGGTTGCTCGGTCCACGGACGGCGGTACCGGCTGGTCGCAGGTGGTCGTCGAGAAGAACACCGACGCGGCGTCGGGCAACTGGGGCCTTGCGTCGGGCGCCACCGGTTGCACGATGCGGACCGACAGCGAGGGCACCGTCTACCTGTTCTGGCATGGGTTCAACATGAACACCAAGGAGGAGGGGATCTTCCTCTCCCGCTCCTTCGACGGAGGCGCCACCTTCGAGGGCCGCCGGCGGCTGTTCGTCGTTCACCCCACCGGGGTCTTCGACCCCGTGCTCGGCCGCAACACGATGGACGGGATCGCGGGGGCACGCGCCGACCTCTCGACCGCGCCGAGCGTCGACATCGCCAATGGCTCACCCACGGGATCGGGCGCTACCGACCGGATCGTGCTGACCTGGATCGACGGCCAGACCCTCAACGACGAACACGTGAGGTTCTCCACCTCACTCGATGGCGGGGACACCTGGACGGCACCGGTCAACGTCGAGACGAGCGCCTCCGACCGTGGGCTCTATGTCGCCGCCGCGGTCTCACCGGACGGGACCGACGTGTGGCTCGTGTACAACGCCTTCACCACCCCGTACCAGACGACGACGTCGGCAGCCCGGCCGCTCGTCGGTGTGGTCGCGCACGCCGAGGTGACCGGCGGCCTCGTCGGACCGTTCGGCGAGATGCACCGGAGCACACCTGGTGACGCACGTGGATCCAGTCAGAACGATCTGACGGGGGAGTTCCTCGGCGACTACGTCTACGCGACGGCGACGAATGACTTCGGCGCGTTCGTGTGGAACGACGTGCGGACGGGCACGGACTGCCCGGCCGTGGATGCCTGGCGAACCGCGCTCAGAACCAAGGACAAGAAGGACGACCCTCCCAGGCCCGAACCGAACAACGACTGCAACGCGAGCTTCGGCAACTCGAGCATCTTCGGAGCGGCGATCGCCGACCCGACATAGCGGATGGAGCCGCACCCTGGCGTGTTCGTCTCGAAGGCCTCGACCGACGACTGGGA
>CBRGMI010000094.1:0-7223 GCA_967797495.1 uncultured bacterium | reverse complement strand
TCCTGCTCCTTGAAGGTGTAGTCGGCCACGTTCGGGATCGCCTCGGCGTCGTTGGTGAGACCGCACGCCGTCCCGCACGTGGCGAACCCGTCCACGATCATGAAGTCCACATCCGGGTAGTCCGGGGCGATCGTGTTGATCCCCGGCGAGAACGCGAATCCGACCCCGACGACCACGTTCATGCCGGCGTCGGCCAGGGCCTGGATGTTCTGATCCCGGTCCGAGCCGGTCGAGTTGGCCTCGTTGAGGATCGCGTTGTCCTCGCACACGAGGCCGTCCGCGATCGCCTGCTGCAGCCCGGTATTGGCGGAGTCGTTGAACGACTTGTCCCCGAGCCCGCCGATATCGAAGGCTACCCCGACCTTCATGTCCGCGTTGCACTCGGCGGCGCCACCACCCGTGGCGGTGCCGCCCGCCCCGCCGGTCTCACCGCCGTTATCATCGCCGCCACACGCCGCAGCGACGACGGACAATACGCCGATGAGGACCAGCAATTTCGCTCGCCATGAGCGCATGCTTCCCCCTCCCATCCGATGGGTGCTCCGAACCGGGAGCACGGCCGTAGATTCTCCGCTCGCCGGGTCGAGCCCGTCAAACGAGGTTGTGCACCCATCACAGGTACGTCCTGGGGCCCTCGATGGGATGGCACGTCGCCCGCCCGGTGGGCCGGGAGGGCCGTCGCTTCCTCAGTAGTCGACGTCGATCTCCTGCATCTCCTTGGCGAGCTCGGACAGGGCCCCCTGGAGCTGCATCAGGAGCATCATGCTGCCGTTGATCCGGATCTTCCCGGTCATGAACGCCGAGACGGGGTTCAGCTCGCTCTTGGCGAGCGCGACCGCCGTGTCGTAGTCCTGTTCGATCGTGGCGTCGGCCTTCTCGGCGTCGCCGGCCTCGAGCGTGATCGACCCCCCCTCGAACCGCATCCAGTACCGCTTCGCGCCGTCGGGGGTGGCGATCACGTTCTGGATCGTCACGTTCGCGGCGGCGGCCGCGGCCCGGAACGCGTCGCTCGCGTTCAGGCGCTTCTCGAGTTCCTCGGTCCACTCGGGCGAAAGGAACTGGACGGGCATGTCGGCCTCCTGTTCGGCGGCGGGTACGAGCCGTGATCGACGCGGAGTCTAGGGCTCGAGCGCCTCAGGCGTCCGCGAACAGGTGGGGGTCGGTCAGGTGGAGCGCGTCGTTGAGGAACCTGACCCGGCGCCGGTCACCCTCGACAACGATGGAGTTGAGCGACGTGTTCTCGGGCACGAAGAACATCTCGTGCTCCACGCCGAGCAGCCCCGCGATGTAGGCGTTGATCACCCCGCCGTGGCAGAACACGAGGACGTTGCCGTCCGGGTGGGCATCCAGCAGTCGTTCGACGACGGCGCGGATGCGCGCCCTGAACGGCGCGAGCTCCTCGACGAACGGGGCGTGACGCCAGATCGGTTCCTGGTTGCGGACCCGGTGCAGCATCTGCTCGTCCGTCGCGAGGATCTCCTCGAACGACTTGCCCTCCCACCCGCCCAGGTGAGCCTCGGCGAGGTCGTCCTCGACTCGCACCTCGATCCCGGCGGGCTCCGCGTACGCCGACGCGGTCTCGCGAGCCCGGAGCAGGGGCGAGGACGCGACGACCGCGGGCTCGGGCATGGCGCGGAGCCGGCCGGCGAGCAGCCCCGCCTGCTCCCGTCCGCGTTCGCCGAGCGGGGGGTCCCATTGCTCGCCACGAGGGCTCGGCGTCGTTCGGGTGGAGTCGAAGTCGGATTCGCCGTGGCGGACCAGGTACAGGATCCGCTCGGTCACCGGGCGATCCTGCGGCCCCTGCGCCGGGCACGGTCGCGACCGAAGGCCTCGACGTCCTCGCGCCGCCAGACGCGCCCGGACGCGAGGGCCGCGATCGGCTCGGGGAACGCTCCCCTGTTCACGTACGTCGCCACGCGCCGGCGATCCCACCCGAGGATCGTCGCGGCTTCGCTCACGCCGACGACGTCGGGGGTGACCTCCACCCACAGCAGGGCGTCGTCGCCGGCGAGGCGCCGCAAGCCGTTCAGGCAGCCGTCCCGGGTGCGCCGCCTGATCTCGCGACCGCGGACCCTGCCCACCCAGACCGGTGGCTCGTGACGCATCGACGCCCGCACGGGTGGTGGCGGCACGCGCCGATGATAGCCGGGGCCGAACGCCGTTCAGCCACCCGGTCGGCGGCCGCGCGTCCGGTTGAGCTCGACCTGCCAGCAGCGCTCGTGCCAATGACGACGCTCCTCGGGGACGGCGGGGACCACGACGAAGTGCCACGTGCCCGGCCGGATCTCGAGGTCGCATCCGGGGCATCGATAGGGCTTGTCGCTCGTCAGACGACGCACCTCGATGCCCGGAACGCTCGCCCAGGCCGGTGCCGCCGACTGCGGCATGCGTGCGGGCTGCGTCCCCTCGTCGGGGGCCCGGCGGTTGCGGCGCGGCATCAGCGCTCCCCGGCGACCCGCCGGACGAAGGGGGCCGCGGCGCCGGCCAGCGCCGCGCCGATCTCGCGATCGTCGGCCTTGACGCCGCGGATCCGAAACGAATGGTCGCCGCCCTCCACCGGCTCGAGCACCGCCCGCTTGCCGAGCTTCGCCAGCACCTGCTCGAGGAGATCTGGGTTCGCGAACGGATCCCGCGTGCCCTGCAGGAACAACATCGGGACCCGGATCCGCTCGAGGTGCTCCGCGCGCAGCTTCTCGGTCT
Source organism: uncultured bacterium (assembly GCA_967797495.1). GTDB lineage: Bacteria > Actinomycetota > UBA4738 > UBA4738 > HRBIN12 > DASSJM01. The sequence goes on along the minus strand of CBRGMI010000094.1, from coordinate 4,523 downwards.
TGCCGGGCGCGTGCAGCGGGTAGCCGAGGAACAGCAGTCCCGAGGCCGGCATCCCGTCGGCGGCACACATCGAGGCGATGCGCCCGCCGAGCGACTTGCCCCCGGCGAGGAGGCCTCGTCCGGCCTCGCGTTCGGACGCCGCCTCGAACGCCGCCAGCCAGGTCTCGCGCAGTACGCGTTCGGGGTCTGGCGACCGGCGCCCGCGCTCGATGTAGGGGAAATTGAATCGCATCGTCGCCACGCGCGCCTCCCCCATCGCGCGGCAGAAGCCGGCGAGGAACGGGTGATCCATGCCGGCACCGGCCCCGTGCGCGACCACGAGCGTGGCCGCGGCGTCCCGCGGGCGGATCCAGACCGACCCCACCTCCCCGGTCGGCAGCGCGATGCGCCCTCGGCTCTCCGGCGTGGCCATGCCAGAATCTGTATCAGATGGACGGGAACCTCTACCTCGGGACGTCGGGCTTCGCCTACGACGAGTGGAAGCACGGCGTCTTCTACCCGGAGGGGCTGAAGAACCGCGAGATGCTGTCGTACTACGCGAGCCGGTTCCCCTCGGTCGAGATCAACTACACCTTCCGGCGCTTCCCGACCGAGAAGTCCATGCAGACGTGGAAGGCCGAGACCCCCGAGACGTTCCGGTTCACCCTGAAGGCCAACCAGCGCATCACCCACTGGAAGCGCCTGGCGGACGCGGACCAGGACGTGCGGGATTTCCTGGAACTCGGGCGTTTGCTCGGGGAGCGGCTCGGGACCGTCCTGTATCAGTGCCCGCCCACCCTGAAGTACGACCGCGGGCTGATCGAGGCGTTCGTCGGCTACCTGCCGCCGGCGCCCCGGGCCGCGATGGAGTTCCGCCACCCCTCGTGGGTCGAGGCGCGCGACCTGCTGCTCGACCAGGGCGTCGCCTGGTGCGTCGCGGAGACCGACGAGAACGACCCGGGACCCGACGACCTGTCCTGGGAGCCGTTCGGGTTCCTGCGTCTGCGAAAGACCGAGTACTCGGACGAGGAGCTGCGCGGCTGGGTGGACCGGATCCGCCCATCGCTCGAGTCCGGCCGGGACGTCTACTGCTACTTCAAGCACGAGGACGAGGGCCACAGCACGCAGATGGCCGATCGGCTCCGGGCGATGCTCTAGCCGAACGCGTTCGCGGCTCGGACCGAGGTCACGGTGCGAGCCGGCCTCGCAGCGCGGCCTCCAACTCGTGGACCCGCTCGAGATCGTCGACCCTGCGCCCGAGGTCGTCGCGGACGTAGAAGGCGTCGACCACGCGCCCGTCGAACGTCGCAACCTTCGCGAGATGCACGTCGAGCTGCAGCTCGGCGAGGGTTCGAGTGATATCGAACAGGAGCCCGAGGCGGTCGGGCGCGCCGACCTCGATGACGGTGAAGAAGTCCGAGGCGTCGTTGTCGACCTCGACCCGCACCGGGACGTCGGTCTGGGGATCCGGGTAGTGCCTCCGCTTCTCGCGGACGCGGTGATCGAGCGAGAGCCTGCCCTCGATCGCCTTGCGCAGCGTCGTCCGGAACTCCCGCCAGCGCTCCTCGCCGACCTCCGGCTCGAACACCCCCTCGATCTCGAACAGGTCGACCGCGACGCCGTCGTCCGTCGTGAACACCTGGGCGGTGAGGATGGACAGGCCGGCGAGCGAGAGCGCCCCCGCGATCATCGAGAGCAGCCCCGGCCGGTCGGCGGCGACGACCGCGAGCTCGTACGCGGCCGCGCGTGAGCCATCGGTCGCGTGGGTCCGCACCTCGTGCGCACCGACGGCCGGAGCGAGCAGGCGGTGGTGGATCGGCACGCGGTCGATCGGGACCGTCAGGACGTAGCCGCGCGGCATCCGCAGGAGGAAGCGCTCGACGGCGCCGGGGTCCTCACCCGCGAGCGACGCACGGATCGCCTCCGCCCGAGCGGTCAGCCGTTCCGCGGTGCCCCGACCCACGTCGTCGCGCTCGAGGACGTGCCGGACCTTGGCGACGAGCTCGCGGACCAGGGTCTCGCGCCACGGCGTCCACGCGAGCGGCCCCGTCGCCTCGGCGTCGGCCATCGTGAGGAGGTACAGCGCGGCCAGGCGCCCGGGATCACCGACGCGATCGGCCACGCCGACGATCAGGCGCTCGTCGTCGAGATCGCGACGCGTGGCCGTGTCCGACAGAAGGAGGTGCTCCCCGACGAGGAACCGCGCGAGGTCGGCCGTCGGTCCCGACACGCCCATGTGGTCGAGCGTCTCGCCGGCCACGCGCGTCCCGACCTCGACGTGGTGGCCGTCGCCGGTCTTGCCGATGTCGTGCAGGAGCGCGCCCAAGTGCAGGGCGTCGGTGTCGGGGACCGCCTGCACCGCGAGCGCCACCGAAGGGTCGCCGCCCTGGTCCTCCAACAGCCGAGCGACGCCGGCGAAGGAGGCGAGCAGGTGCACGTCGACCGAGGACCGGTGGTACGGGTCGCGCTGCGGCCGGCACCGGACCGGCCCCCATGCCGGCACGAAGCGTTCGAGGAGGCCGACGCGGTCGAGGGTCTCGAGCCCCTCGGCCGCCCTTGGGCCGCACCGGAGGAGCTCGAGGAACGCCCCTCGGATCGGTTCGGTCCACGGCAGGTCGGCGTCGATCGACACCGCCGCCAGTGCGTCCAGCGAGGCGGCCGGCATCACGTCCCCGTCGCGAGCGACCGCGGCGAACGCGCGGAGGATCCCCTCCGGCGTGACATCGAGCGGAGCCGACAGCGAGGACCCCCGCAGGAACCGATCGAACACCGAGGCGGACACGTGCTCGACCTGGCGCGCCTGCTCGAACACCGAACGCATCAGCCCGTCGACCGCGGGGAGCCCGGGCTCGTCGGCGAAGCCCATGGCGCGAGCGATCGACGGCTGGAGCTCCGCGAGGAGCCGGTCCGAACCCCGGCCGCTGTCCAGGTGCAACGCGCCGCGGACACGGGTGAGGAACTCCTCGGCCACCTCCACCGAACGACGCTCCGACCCGCGCAGGATCCCCGCGTCCTCCAGCGGAGGGCCGATCGCGGTCTGGAGCCAGGCCAGCGCGTGGACGTCCCGAAGACCCCCGACGCCCTCCTTGAGCTCGGGCTCGAGGAGCGACGACACCGACCCGAACCGATCGCGCCGAGCCTCGCGGTCCACCGACAGGCGTTCGGCGAACGCGCGGGGATCGCCGCGAACGAGCCCCCCCAGCCTCGAACGCACGTCGTCCCACGAGGCCCCGAACCCTGCCAGCACCCGGCCGTCGAGCATGGCGGTGGCCGCGTCGAGCCGTTCGGCCGCGATCTCGACGCAGGCGTCCGGCGTTCGGACCGCGTGACCGAGGCGGAGACCGGCGTCCCACAGCGGGTACAGGAGATGCTCGGCGAGCGCCGCGACGTCGGGGGTCGACGACCCGTCGTGCAGGATCAGGAGATCGAGGTCGGAGCCGGGCGCGAGCGCCCCCCGTCCGTACCCGCCGAGTGCGACGAGAGCGACGTCCTCCGGCATCCGGGCGTCGGCCGCGAGGTCGCGGAGACATGCATCGACGAGCTCGGAGCGGCGGCGTCCCGACCAGCGGCCGTGATGACCGGTGGAGTAGGCGCGATCGAGCGAGCGGAGGTCCTCCAGGAGCCGGCCGACCGGCGCGGGCCGCTCGCTCACGCTAGAGTGCGTCGGGACCCATCTCACCGGTCCGGATCCTGATCAACTGTTCGACCGGCGTGACCCAGATCTTGCCGTCGCCGATCTTGCCGGTACGGGCAGACTTCGCGAGCGCGTCGACGACCCCGTCCACCTGCTCGTCGTCGCAGAGCACCTCGACCTTGATCTTGGGGACGAAGTCGACCTGGTATTCGGCGCCCCGATAGATCTCCGTGTGCCCGCGCTGTCGCCCGAACCCCTCGACGTCGGTCGTGGTGAGCCCCTGCACGCCGAGGTCCTGGAGCGCCTCCTTGACCTCGTCGAGCCGGTGCGGCTTGACGATCGCGACGACGAGCTTCACGGCGCTCCCGGGGGCGTGGACGCGCCCAGCCTAGCCCGCGAACCTCGGGGCCGTGCGGATCCGTTTCACTCGCCCCTCGTCACTCACCGGACGCCTTCTTGCGCGGCGCGGCCTTCTTCGCCGCCGCTGTGCGCTTGGCCGTGGGCTTCTTGGCCGCCTGCCCCCTCGCGCTCCGCTTGGCGCCTCCCGCGGACGGCGTCTTCTCCTTGGCCGCCGCGACCGAGGCCTTGAGGGCCTCCATCAGGTCCACGACCCGCGCGGGCGCCTCCTCGGCCGGTGCCTCGATCGGCTCGCCGGCGAGCTTCTTCTCGACGATCTCGAGCATCGCCTCACGGTAGGCGTCCGTGAAGGCCTCGGGGTTCCAGGGCTCGGTCAGGCTCTCGATCAGCGACCGGGCCATGTCGACCTCGTTCTCGCGGACCTTCTCGTCGGCCGGCACGGTGTCGAACTCGGCCGCCCGGACCTCGTCGGGCCAGTACATCGTCTCGAGAACGAAGACGTCGTCCTTGAACCGGAGCGCGGACAGGTGCTCCTTGTCGCGGAAGCTGACCT
>CBRGMI010000093.1:0-7245 GCA_967797495.1 uncultured bacterium | reverse complement strand
CGCTCGTGTCGCCGGTGACCGTGACGAACACGTCGCCGATCCGGGCGGCCTCGCGTATCGGGAGGACGCGGTAGCCCTCCATCGCGGCCTCCAGCGCCGGCAGCGGATCGACCTCGGTGACGACGACGTGCGCGCCCATCCCCCTCGCCCGCGAGGCCACGCCGCGCCCGCACATCCCGTAGCCGGCCACGACGAACGTGCGACCCGCGAGCAGGAGGTTGGTTGCGCGCATGATCGCGTCGACCGTCGACTGCCCCGTGCCGAACCGGTTGTCGAACAGGTGCTTCGTGTTGGCGTCGTTGACCGACACGATCGGGTAGCGCAACGCTCCGTCCGCGGCCATCGCACGGAGGCGGATCACGCCGGTCGTGGTCTCCTCCGTCCCGCCGATCACGTCCGAGACCTGGTCAGCGCGCTCGCGGTGCAGCAGCGACACGAGGTCCGCGCCGTCGTCCATCGTGATCTGTGGGCGCCGATCGAGCACCGCCTCGATGTGCCGGTAGTACGTCTCGTTGTCCTCGCCCCTGATCGCGTAGACGCCGACATCGCTCTGCTCGCACAGCGCGGCGGCGACGTCGTCCTGGGTCGAGAGCGGGTTCGACGCGCACAGGGACACCTCCGCCCCGCCCGCCGTGAGCGTCTCCACGAGGTTCGCGGTCTCGGTCGTGACGTGCAGGCAGGCCGCGATCCGGATGTCTTCCAGGGGACGTTCCTTCTCGAACCGCGCCCGTATCAGCGCCAGCACGCCCATCTCGCCCGCGGCCCACTCCATCCGTTCACGGCCTTGTTGCGCCAGGCCCAGGTCCTTCACGTCGCAATCCATGCGTCCACCCTTCCCTTCCCTGTGCGATCCACGTCAGAAGCGTTCCACGAGGTCCAGGATGACCCGCCCGATCGTCCCGGCCGCGGCCTTCGACGCGGCCAAGACCTCCTCGTGGGAGACCTCCACCCCCGCGGCGTTCGTCGCGAACGCGAGGCCCAGCACCCGCATCCCGAGGGCCCGGGCGGCGACGGCCTCGGGAACCGTCGACATCCCGACGACCGTAGCTCCCAACTGCCGGAGCATGCGGGTCTCGGCGGGCGTCTCGTACGACGGCCCGGGGAGCGCCGCGTACACCCCCTCGCGGATGCGACCGGCCCGGTCCGTCCCCCCAAGGTGCGCCCGCGCCGAGGCGAGCGCCAGGTCCGCCAGCTCGGGGTCGTACACCCGGGAGACGTCGACGAACGCCGGCGAGCCGTCCGGGTACCGCCACCCGGTGAGGGCGTTCTGCCCCATCAGGTTCAGGTGGTCGCGCAGGACGACCAGCGTCCCGGCGTCGACGTCGGGATCCACCGACCCGGTGGCCGCCGTCAGCACCATCGCTCGGGCCCCGAGCTCGGCCGCCACGCGCGACGTGATCGAGGCAAGCGCCATCCCGTGTCCCTCGTAGAAGTGGATCCGGCCCTGGAAGATCGCGACCCCGCGGTCGCCGACGGTCCCGAGCCACAGCCGCCCCGCGTGACCCACCACGGTCGTCGTCGGGAACCCGGGGAGATCCGCGTACGAGAGCTCCACCTGCTCGCCGAGCGCCGCGGCGCGCACCGTCTCCACCGCCCCCGAGAGCCCCGACCCGAGCACGACCCCGACGACCGGCTCGAGCGGCGACCGCTCGCGGATCGCCTCGGAGATCTGTTCCGAGACCCCGTCCCCGGGTGAGGGCAGCGTTCGGACCTGGCTCATGCCTCGGCCAGCGCGCGCTTCAGGTTCACGATCGCCTCGATCGGCGACGGATCGACGCCGCGAACGATGCCGAGGTACGTGGACACCAGGTCGCCGAGCTGCACGAGCGTCAGCAGCCTCGCGAGCTCCGAACGCCCCCGGCTCGCGACCTCGTGGACCGAGGCGCCCGAGCTCCGCGCGATCTCGAGCGAGAGCGGGAAGCGCGCGGCGACGTCGCCGTGCTCGCCCGGGTGACGGAGCCCGATCACCGCGAACCCGGTCCCGCGGCCCGCCGACCACCCGACGACCTGGTTGTGATCGAGCTCGGGCAGGGCGGCGGCGAACGAGGGCACCTTGCCGTTCTCGTTGAGCTGGCACATCCAGCGGGTCGCCGCCACCGCGCCGATCCCCTCGGCGCCCCAGACGACGGGGACGCGATCGCCGATCGCGCGCGCGAGCTCCTTGGCCGGGTTCGACACCGGCGGAACGTCGGGCCCCGCGTCCGAGACCACGCCGGCCAGCTCCTCGATCGACTCCTCGACGTCGTCGGCGAACGTCGGCACGATCCCCATCGCCTCGAGCGCACCGAGCGCCCCGAGCGACAGGTAGCCGAACGCCGCCCGCGGCATCAGGCCGCCGGGCACGATCACGCGGCCGGTCCCGAGCTCCCCGGCGCGACGGTCGAGCTCGCCGCCGGCGGTGATCGCGACGAGCCGGCACCCCCGGGCGACGGCCTCCTCGAACAGCGCGAGCGTCTCCGCCGTGTCCCCCGAGTACGACGAGGCGACGACCACCGTGTGGGGCCCGCAGAACTCGGGTAGCTGCGGCGCCCGAACCGTGAGCACCGGCAGCCGCAGGCGCGGCGCGGCGAGCGCGGCGACGACGTCGCCGGCGATCGCCGACCCCCCCATCCCGCAGACCACGATGGAGCTGATCCCGTCGGGTTCGGGAAGGGGTCGCACCGCGAGGCCGAGCGCGTAGCCCACTCGACAGTGGTCACCCAGGCGCGTGACGAGGTCGAGCATCCCGCCCGGGTCGGCGGCGCGCAGCGCCGCGGGGTCGTCGAGGACGGTCACCGGCCCTTCTTCTTGGCCGCGGGTTTACGCGCGGTCCGACCGGTCGCGGGCTTCTCGGCCTCGTCGATCAGCATGACGGGGATGCCGTCGCGCACGGGGTACCGGTACCCGCACGTCCGGCACACGAGGATCTCGGGATCCTGCTGGTAGTCGAGCTCACCCCGATCGTTCGGGCACACGAGGATCTCCAGCAGCTCGGCGTCGAGTGTCACGTCGGTCCTCCTTCGCGGATCAGCTCCAGGAGCTCGGAGGTCTTCTCCTCCAGGAGCTCCTCGGTCCTGGCCTCCACGTTCAGCCGCAGGAGCGGTTCGGTGTTGCTGGGCCGAACGTTGAACCACCAGTCCTCGAACTCTACCGTCAGCCCATCCGTGCGGTCCGGGCGGCCGTCTCGGTACGCGGCGGCGAGCTCCTCGATCTTGGCGTCTTGGTCGTCCACGCGCGAGTTGATCTCACCCGAGTCGTGGTACCGGCGGAACGGCGTCAGCACCGACGACAGCGGCTCGGAGGAGCGCGAGAGCTGCTCGAGCACCACGACCGCCGCGATCAACCCCGAGTCCGCTCGGTAGTTCTCGCGGAAGTAGTAGTGGCCGGAGTGCTCGCCGCCGAAGACGGCCCCGGTCTCGGCCATCTCCTGCTTGATGAACGAATGACCGACCCGCGTTCGGATCGGTTCACCCCCCTGCTCCCGGATCACCTCGGGCACGGCCCAGGAGCAGATCAGGTTGTAGACGATCCTCGCGCCGGGGTACCGCTCGAGCATCGCCGTCGCCACCAGAGCGGTGACCTCCGAGCCGCTCACCCCGTCCGCGTGTTCGTCGACCAGGAACACACGGTCCGCGTCGCCGTCGAACGCCAACCCGACGTCGGCGTTGCGGCCGAGGAGCTCCCGCTTGAGGTCCCGCTGGTTCTCGGGGTCCATCGGGTCGGCGGGATGGTTCGGGAACGTGCCGTCGAGCTCGGGGTACAGATGCACCAGGGTCATCGGGAGGCGCTCGAACACCGGCGGGACCACCAGCCCCCCCATCCCGTTGGCCGTGTCGGCTACCACCGTGAGCGGTCGCATCGCCGAGACGTCGACGAACGAGAGCACGTGCTCGACGTACGCCTCGAGCATCTCCTCACCCCGCACGGTGCCCGTGGCCGCGACGGGCGCGAACGCGTGGCGCTCGGTCAGGTCGCGGATCTCGCCCAGGCCGGTGTCCTGCCCGACGGGCCGGGCGCCGGGGAGGCAGAACTTCATCCCGTTGTACTCGGGAGGGTTGTGGCTCGCCGTCAGCATGATGCCCGCGACCGAACGCGAGCCGGATGTGAAGTACAGGAGATCGGTCGAGGCGAGCCCGATGTCGATGACGTCGGTCCCTCGCGACGTGATGCCCTCGCCGAGCGCGGCGGCGAGCGACGGGGACGAGAGGCGGCAGTCCCTCCCGATCGCGACGGCCTCGACCCCGGACCACTCGGCGAACGCGGCCCCGATCGAGCGCGCGACCTCCTCGTCGAGCTCGTCGGGGACGACGCCGCGAACGTCGTACGCCTTGAAGAGGCGTCCGAGATCTCGGTGCGGTGACACGGTCACCGCATCGTACTGAACCCCCTTGCCGTCAGGTTCGGGGCTGCAGAACCGAGCCGATGACCGAGCGGAGCGGGACGCTCTCGCCGTCCCGGTACCACCACTTCGACTCGCACATGTGGCAGGTGGTGAAGGACAGATCGTTGGCGCTCACGTTCATCGTGATCGTGATCAGGTCGCCCTGGTGACACACGGGGCAGGAGCCTTCGTGCTTGTCGTTCATGTACGTATCCTCGGCCGCGACGGGCCTCGGAGCCCATAGCCCGACGCGCTCAAGTCTGGGGGTCACCGCGGGCTCCGGCCGCATCCTCCGCGGGAGGGTCCGGGCGTTCGTCCGGGGGATGGTCGGGTACGCCGAACGGCTACACGGCCGCCCGCGGGCTCAGGCCGAGACTGCCTGTCGGCGCCTGTCGCCCGCGATCGTCCACCCACGCGGGGGTCTGAGCCGGGCCCCGTGGTCCGAGCACAGATCGACGAGATGCGGGTCGGGCTCGTCGACGAGCGGCCGCAGCTCGATCTCGCGCGCCTCGTAGCGGACCAGCGCCGTCGTGGCCGCGGGCGAGGAGCAGCCGATCCTCGAACAGGTCCGCACGAAGGGCATGCTAGGTCACACGGATGTGATTTCAAGCATGGGCCCGAGCTCGGCGGGACGCGGCGTGGGAGGCGCAGTGTGGGGGCGAGCACGGACCGCAACGAGATGTACTCCGCGGTGGCCGCCGGGTCGCCCCTTTGGTCTCCACGGAGTACTCGATGAGTCTATCCCGGGGCCGAGCGTTCGGGCAAGAGGTGGATCGCCCGGGCCGGGAGAAAGAGTGACAGGAACGGCCGGCGGCTAGGGCTTGATGATGACGCGCGCGCCCACTCCGACGAGGCCGAACAGCTCCTCCGAATCCGAGATGTACATCCGGATGCAGCCGTGCGACGCGTACGTGCCGATCGACGACGAGCTGTAGGTCCCGTGGATGCGGATCCCTGGGGCGTTGAGGTAGATCGCCCTCGTGCCCAGGGGGTTGCCCGGACCGGGCGCGATCATCGGCGGCAGGTCGGCGCCCCACGTGTCTTGTGCCGGGTTGTACCAGGTCGGGTTCTCGCGCTTGTCCACGACCTCCCACGTTCCGACGGGCGTGGTGTAGCCGGCGGCGGCGGTCGCGACCGGGTAATCCGCCACCACCTTGAGCCCGTCATACAGGTACAGCTGGTTCTCGGAGAGGTCGACGACGATCGACTGACCGAGCGCGGCGGTCGTGACCGAGGGCTCCACCGTTCGGACCGGGACCTCGACCGCATCGGTCCGCCGGCCGAGGGCCTCGAGGATCTGGTCGGTGGCCGCGCCGATCGCCAGCTCCCGACCGCTGTGCGACCGATTTGTCACGAGCTCGCCGTCGACGAGCGCGAACCGGGCGTCGACCGCGGGCACCGCCACCTCGTCGAACGCCTGCTGCACGAAGGCCTTGACCTCGCGCCGATGCTCGTCGAACGGCAGGTCGAGAGACACGTCGACCGGGACCTCGCGCACGCGATGGTAGACGCGCGACACGAGCGACAGGTCGTCCGCGACCGCGAGCGCCCTGCCGACCGCACCCTCGACGTCGGCCGTCATCCCGAGCGAGGCCGGCGTGACGTTCCAGCTATGGCCGGCGGCCTGCACGACCAGCTCGCTGTAGAGCGTCTGCTCGGCGAGCTCGCGGATGGTCCGGACGGCCTCGTCGCGCTTCATGCCGCCGACGTCGACGCCACCTACCGACACGCCCGGGAGGATCCGGTCCGAGGTCGAGGCGTCGTACTGGTAGGCCGCGAACGCGGTCCCCGCCGACACGACCGCCAGCACGCCGAGCGTCACCGCGGCGATCACCCATCGTCCGCCCCGCCGATGCCTCGCTCGTGCCACCCGAACCCCGTTCTCGTCCAAGCCGAACCTCGCGGCGGTTGCCGCGAGACACATCATCCTATCCGGCGTGCCGAGCGTCCAGACCGGAGCCCCCTCCGCATACAGGATGGGCGCGGGACGGGCATACAGGACGGGCCTACAGGACGCCTTCGGGGATCTCGATCCCGAGCGCGACCGCGTAGGTCGCGAACCCGTCGCGACCGAGAGAGTAGGACGCGGCCGCCGGGATGAAGGTTCCCGAAATCGCCTCCGCCCTCACCCCGGCCTCGGGGGCGACCCGGAGGAACTCCTCGGGCGCCTCCACGGTCGAGCGCGGCGGCACGTTGACGCTGATCTGCTCGGCGGGCCCCGGGGACAGGAAGCTGAGCGTGACGACCGCGGGCTCGATGCCGGGGTTCGTCAGCACGAGGCCGGGGTTCGAGGGTTCCCCGGCGACCGTGGGCAGCACGATCCACGACGACGCGGGCAGGGCCCCCGTGACGGACGCCTGGTCCGAGACCACCCCGAACGTCCGCCGGACGGCCGCCACGTCCTGCCCCGACACCGTGAAGCGCACCGAGGTCGGGCCCGAGGTCGTGGACGGGAAGGTCCGAGCCGAGGCGGCGGGCATGCTCGCGTCCGCGAGACCTGCGAACACCTGCGGCGGTCCGCCCCGGACCAGGATGTCGCCGTCGAACGAGGCCCGCGCCCCCTCGTTCCCGGTCCCGGCGCTCATCACGACCAGCTGGGTTCGGCCCGCGTCGGCGCCGCCGGGGAAGGTGAGCGATCCCGGCGGCGTCCCGAGATACCCCAGTGCGGACCTGATCCCGCCGGTGTCCACGACGCCGAGCGTCGCGGCCGCGACCCGACCGACGGAGACGTCGACGAGCGCGGAGACCGTCGGTTCGCCCAGGACCACGTCGCCGAGGTCGAACGCGATGCTGCGGAAGGGGCGAAGGGCGACGTCGGTGAGCGAGCCGTGTCGCACCGGTTCCTTGCGTTCGGACAGCAGGGTGATCGAGAAGACGGCCTCGCG
>CBRGMI010000092.1:0-7388 GCA_967797495.1 uncultured bacterium | reverse complement strand
TCGTTCTCGTAGGTCATGTCGGCGCCCCAGTTGAAGATCGCGCCCTCGATCCGGCGGATGTCGCTCGGGCCCGTCGGGCGGATCCCGAACTCCTCCCCCGCAGCCATGATCGCGTCGTAGACCTCGACGCCCTTGGTCGTGTCGGTGAGGTACACCTCGTAGCCGACCTCCGAGGTCCACCCGGTGCGGGTGATCACCACCGGCGCCCCGGCGATCTTCGCCTCGGTCCAGAAGTAGTAGCGGAGGTCGAGGATCTCGGGACCGATCAGCTTGGCCATCAGGTCCTTCGACTTCGGCCCCTGAACCTGGAGCGGTGCGACGTCCGCCTCGCGGATCGTCACGTCGAGGTCCCGGTACGCGTTCTTCAGCCCGCGGGCGAACAGGAGCGCGTCCGAGGACGCGAGGGCGAACCAGAAGGTGGTCTCGTCCATCCGCGTGAGGACCGGGTCGTTGATGATGCCCCCGTCGCTGTCGCAGATCAGCACGTACTTGCCCTGCCCCACGGCGCACGTCGACAGGTCGCGCGGCGTCAGGAGCTGGGCGAACCGGAACCCGTCGGGCCCGCCGATCTCGAGGCAGCGTTCGACCGCGACGTCCCAGAGCGTCACGCCGTTGAGGAGCGTCTCGAACTCGGATTCGAACGAGTCGAACCGGATCGGGAAGTACATGTGGTTGTAGACCGTGTAGCCCTTCGGGTCGTGCTTCTGCGCGGCCTCGTGGTACGGCGTGCGGCGGTTGCGTGCCCCGCGTTGCACCTGGCTCATGTCGAACGCCATCGCGGAACCTCCTCGGCTCGGTGGGTGCGTCGGCCCGATCGGGGCCGCGGCCATCGTGCGTCCGGCACCGGGACCTGGCAACGAGCCCCCATGACCGTTGGTCAGCGGCCGCCCGACGTCGGGCCGGCCTCGGCGTCGTACACGCGCTCGCCGTCGACGAAGGTGAGCACGACGGAGGCGTCGGCGATCTCCTCGAGCGGGTGCGCGAACAGGTCCCGGTCGAGCACCGCGAGATCCGCCCGCTTCCCGACCTCGATCGACCCGGTGAGATCGTCGAGGTGGTTCACGTAGGCGCTGTTGATCGTGAACCCGGCCAGCGCCGTCGGCAGGTCGATGCGCTCGTCGGGCAGGAACGGCTCGCCGGTCCCGCCTCCGTACTCGTAGGCGTTCGGGGCGGTGCGGTGCACGGCGACGTGCATCTCCCAGAGGGGGTTGGGGCTGGAGACCGCCCAGTCGCTCCCCATCGCGAGGGTCGCTCCCGAGCGCACCAGACTCCCGAACGGGTACTGCCAGGACGACCGCTCCGCGCCAAGGAACGGGATCGTGAGGTGCAGCATCTGCCCCTCGTTGACCGCCCACAGCGGTTGTGCGTTCGCGACGACGCCGAGCTCGCGGAAGCGAGGCAGGTCGTCGGGATGGATCACCTGGATGTGCGCGATGTGATGTCGGTGATCGTTCGGACCGTTCGTCCGGCGAGCCAGCTCGATGGCGTCGAGCGCCTCCCGGACGGCCCGCTCGCCGATCGCGTGGACGTGCACCTGGAACCCCTCGGCGTCCAGGCGCGTCACGACCGACTTGAGCTCCTCGGGGTCGACGAACGACTTGCCGCGGTTCCCGGTCGGGCGCCCGTCGGCGTCGAGGTAGGGCTCGAGGACGGCGGCCGTGAGGTTCTCGATCACCCCGTCCTGCATGATCTTGACGGACGTCGCGCGGAACCGGCCCGCCCGGCCGCGCTCCCGGAGCGCCATCAGATCCTCGACCTGCTCGATGCCGCGATGCCGGTCCCACCACAAGGCTCCGACGACCCGCGCGGTGAGCTCCCCGGAACGGGCAAACGACACGTAGGTGTCGAACGTCGGATCGTGGCCGCCGACGATCGCGTCCTGCCAGGCCGTGATCCCCAGGGAGTGGAGGTAGCTCTGCCCGGTTCGCAGGCCGTCGATCCGGTCCCCGGCCGAGGGCTCGGGCACATGCTTCTCGACCAAGTCGATGGCGCCCTCGTGGAGGGTCCCGGCCGGCTCCCCGTCCTCGTCGCGCACGATCCACCCGTCGACCGGGTCCGGCGTGTCCCGGGTCACCCCCGCGACCTCGAGCGCGCGCGAGTTCACCCACGCGCTGTGGCCGTCGCGACTCCACAGCCGCACCGGTCGATCGGCGACGACTCGATCCAACGGTTCCCTCGGCGGGTTCCCGGACGGGAACACGTCCATCGACCAGCCGCCGCCCACGATCCACGCGTCGTCGGGATGCGCCGCCGCGTACTCGCGCACGACACGTTCGTACTCGGGCAGGGAGTACGCGTCGGAAAGGTTGCAGCGCAGCATCTCCAGGCCGCTCGCGGCCGCATGGATGTGGGCGTCCTGGAAGCCCGGCAAGAGCATCCTGCCCCCCAGGTCCACGACGTCCGTCCCCGGACCGATCTGCTCCCGGACGTCGGCATCGGTCCCGACGGCGACGATCCGCCCCTGCGAGACCGCGACCGCGCCCGCCCAGCGCCGGGCTGCGTCCATCGTGTAGACGCGGCCGTTCACGAACGCGAGGTTCGCGGTTCCGCTCGGATCCATACCCTGGTCCCTCTCCCGTCGGTGCTCTCGGACGCTGGAGCGCGCAGAGCATAACGACCATCCCCCGGACTATGCTGCGCCGACCATGGCGGGCAGAGGACGGCTGTGCGCGGGCGCGGTGGGCCTCGCCCTGGCCATGGGGCCGGTCGTGGTCTCAACGGGAGCGTCGGGGCAGACCGCGCTCCAACCGGTCGATCTCACCGTGATGACGTTCAACATCTGGTACGGCGCCACCGTCACCCACGGGCTCGACGAGGTCGTCCGGGCGATCCGCAGGGCGGGCGCAGATGTCGTCGGGCTCCAGGAGCCGTACGCGCGCACCCGAAGGATCGCGAAGGCGCTCGGGTTCCACGCCTCGCCGCGGATGCACCTCGTCTCGAGGTTCCCGATCCTGGAACCCTCGGGCTCGAACGGCGACTGGGCCTATCTGCTGCTCGCGCCGGGCGAGGTGGCAGCGATCGCGAACACGCACCTCACGTGCTGCCCGTACACGCCCTACCGGATCGTGAACCGCGGGTTCGACCGCGCCGAGGCCATGGCGCAGGAGCGGCGCACGCGCCTGGACCAGATCCGCGACCACCTCTCGGCGCTCCGGCCGTTGCTCTCGGCGGGCGTGCCGACGTTCTTCACTGGCGACTTCAACGCGCCCTCCCACCGCGACTGGACCCCCGCCGCGGTTCGAGCGCGAGGGATTCCGTACACGATGCGCTGGCCGGTCTCGCTCGCGATGGAGGAGGCCGGGTTTCGCGACTCGTACCGCGAGGTGTATCCCGATTCGGTCACGCACCCCGGGTTCACGTGGACCGCGGGCTACCCGGCCCCGTTCGTGTACCCGTGGGAGGTGTTCGACCGGATCGACTTCGTCTGGGCCGCGGGTCCGGTCGAGACGAACGCGACCGAGGTCATCGGCGAGTCGCACGCGAACGCGGACCTCGCGATCCGCCCCTGGCCCTCCGACCACCGCGCCGTCGCCTCGTCGCTCGCCGTCACGCCGGCGCCCATGCCGGTCTCGGTGGTGGCCGAAGGCGAGAGCGCCCGACTCGGACTGCCGCTCCGCGCCCGGTTCCACGCCGATGGATCGGGCGACCACGTGGTCCTGACCGCCTCGGGTTCGACGACGCCGCTCGCGGATCTCCCGACCGGCTCGACCTCGGACGGGACCGTGGCCTTCGACACGACGCAGCTGGAGCAGGGCTCCTACGACGTCGCCCTGCTGGACGGGACGGACACCGAGCTGTCGCGGGACACCGTGGTGCTGATCGCCGATGATCAACTCCCCGAACTCACCGTCGCCGACCCCACGCTCGAAGGCGACCAGCGGCTCGAGGTGAGCTGGGCGTTCGCGCCCGGCAACCAGTTCGACTGGCTGGCCGTCTTCCGCGCCGGTCACTCGGCGAAGGGAGACCCCTACCTGAAGTGGCGATACACCGAGGCCCGCATCGACGGCAGCTTGCCGATCGGGCCCGGCGCGCGCGGCTTCGCGCCGTGGCCTCTGCGAGCCGGCCGCTACGAGGTTCGGCTCTGCCTCGACGACTCGTACCGGTGCCGCGGGTCCGCGTCCTTCCGGGTGCTCGGCTAGGCCAGCGCGACGAGCTCGAGCAGCTCGTCGTCCCAGAGCGCGAGCTCACCCTCGGGCATCATCAGGACCTTGTGCGGCGAGAGCGCCTGCACGAACCCGACGTCATGGCTCACCAGCACCATCGAACCCGACCAACCCGCGAGCGCCTCCGCCACCGCCGTCCGCGACGGCGGATCCAGGTTGTTGGTCGGCTCGTCGAGCAGCAGGAGGTTCCGCCGCCCCGCCACGAGCTGCGCGAGGGCGAGCTTCGTCTTCTCCCCACCGGAGAGCGTGCCGGCGTCCTGGAACGAGACCCGGCCGCTTAGGCCGAACATCCCGAGCAGGCCGCGGAGGTCCTGGTCCGAGGCGTCGACCGACTCGGCGCGGACGTGCGCGAGCACCGGCTCGCCGTCGCGGATGCCCTCGTGCTCCTGCGCGTAGTACCCGAGCGAGACGCCGTGCCCGAGTCGGAACCACCCCGCGTCCGAGGTCGTGACGTCCGCGAGGATCTTGAGCAGGCTCGTCTTGCCGGCGCCGTTCAGACCCATGATCAGCAGCCGCTCACCCCGGGCCACGTGGAACCCGATGCCCTCGAACACCGGCGGGCCGCCGTACCCCTTGGCGAGCGCCTCGGCTTCGAGCACGATCGCTCCCGCCCTCGGGGGTTCGGGGAACCTGTAGCGCACGACGCGTTCGCGGGTCGGCGCCTCCACGGCGCGCTCCTCGAGCTTACGGACGCGGCTGTCGAGCGCCTTCGCCTTCCTGGCGCGCTTGACGGTCTGCCCTCGCATCGAATCCGCGAGCGTCTTCAGGCGCTTCACCTCGGCGTGCTGACGCCCGGCGAGCGCGGCAAGCCGCGTCTCGTCGGCGCGACGGGCAGTCCGGTACTCCGAGTAGGTCCCCCGATACTGCGCGACGCCGTCGCGGTCCAGGTGCAGGATCCGCGTGATCGCGCCGTCGAGCAGGGCGAGATCGTGGCTCACGACCACGAGCGCTCCGCGGTACGCGGCCAGGAACTTCATCAGCCAGTGCTTCGCGTCGCTGTCGAGATGGTTCGTCGGCTCGTCCAGCAGCAGGACGTCCGAACCCGAGAACAGGATCCGCGTGAGCTCGAGGCGGCGGCGTTCCCCTCCTGAGAGAGCCCGGACCGGCAGGTCCAGGCGGTTGTCGGGCAGACCGAGCCCGGCCGCGATCCGACGCACCTCCGCCTCGCCAGAGTAGCCCCCGGCCGCCCGGTACCGCTCCTCGAGCCGGGCGAAGCGCGCGACGTTCGGATCGCTCGGGCGCTCCTCCACCGCGAGGCGGAACTTCTCGAGCCGCTCGGCCATCTCCTGGAGCCCGCGGGCCTCCAGCACATGCGAGAGCGCGGAGTGCGTATGGGTCTCCCGTCCACGCGGCTCCTGCCGAAGGTAACCGAGCCGGCCGCGGACGACGGCCCGCCCGGCGAGCGGAGGCTCGTCCCCTGCGATCACATTGAGCAGGCTCGTCTTGCCGGCCCCATTGCGTCCCACGACGCCGGTCTTGTCACCGGCGCGCAGCGACAGGGTCAGGCCCTCGAGGATCGGCGTGCCGGCGACCTCGACGGACAGGTCGGTGACCTCGAGCATGCTCATCGAGCACTCCGAGGTGTCGGCTGGGTCGAGCGATCGAACATGGGTCGTCTCCTGGTCAGGTGTGCGTCACGGAGCGCCGGTCGGCGCAGGGTCGTGCCCGGGAGATCGACCTCAGCTCACGGGCGGATTGTAGCGAACGAGCCACCGCGGAGGGGATAACGCCGGCGCGCAGCGGACCTTCGCCCGTAGCATGACGACGTGGATCGAGCCCAGGGGTTCCTGTTCGACCTCGACGGCACCCTCGTCGACAGCGTCTACCAGCACGTCCTGGCATGGCGTATCGCCCTGGACCGCGCCGGGATCGACCTGTCCGTCTGGCGGATCCACCGAAAGGTCGGGATGAGCGGCGGCCTGTTCGCGAACGCCCTGCTGCGGGAGACCGGTCGCGAGGTGACGGACCGGCAGGCGAGCGAGCTCCGGCGCCTGCACGCCGAGGCGTACGCGGAGCGCTCGACCGAGGTCCGCCCGCTGCCGGGCGCGCGCGAGCTCCTGACGTACCTGACCTCGACCGGCGTGCCGTGGGCGATCGCGACGAGCGGCTACCGCGAGTCCGCTGGCCCGACGCTGAAGCTCCTCGAGCTCCCGGGGGACGTGCCCGTCATCACGCGCGACCTCGTCGAACGGGCCAAGCCCGATCCCGATCTGTTCCTCGCCGCGGCAGACGCGCTGGGCATGGCCGCCGAGAACTGCGTCGTCGTGGGCGACAGCGTCTGGGACCTACTCGCCGCCAGGCGGGCGCGCTCCCTCGGGATCGGCGTGCTGTCAGGCGGCTACGGCCTCGAGGAACTCGAGCGCGCCGGCGCGTACCGCGTCTACGACGACCCGGCCGACCTCCTCCGCCACCTCGACGAGATCGGCGTCCGCCAGCCAGTAAGTACGTGAACCGCGATCGACGGGGCGGATGGGTTCCTGCCGTCACGCTCGTCGACCCGGGACCCGAGATCCTGCGGGCGCGACTTCCGGCGACCGGATCTCACGCTCCGAGCCCTCACCCCGCCGGACGAGCCGGGGGTCGCTGCAGATCGGTGACGTTGGTCACCGCCGGCAAGGGAACCCGGACCCTTCTGGACGCGAATGGCAGAGGTAGGGATCGGCGGCGTTCGTGAGCGAAGGAGGTTCGAGATGGACAGCTCGAGCGGGATGAAGAGGCGCGGCGGTTGGACCTGGAGGACGTGGCTCGGGATCGCCCTCGGTGTCGCGGTGCTCGTGGCCGTGATCCTGATCGCCGCCAATGCTGGCAGTGGTTCGGGCGGCATCTACTGATCGGTCCGTATCGACACATTCGAGCGGCGCCGGATCCGCTGGGGCGGTGACCTGGCCGCGAAGACGCCGGAAACGCAGGCCCGCAACGGGTCGCGCTCGCGATCGATGTGCGCCGGCGAGCTGTAACCGGCGAAACCGCGTCTAACGCAAGACCCGGTTCTGTGCCGGGGTCACGTACCTCGCTCTTCCAGAGGTCCGAGAGGCGATGTCGAAGGCCACGGAGGGTCGGGTCGTCGGCGGTCTCCGAGTGCTCTGGTTCCCGCCCTGATCGTTGCCGTCCTGGGTCTCTCCCTGATCGTTCGTCTCCTGGTTCACCCCCTGATCGGCGTTGTCCTGGTTCCCGCCCTGATCGGCGTTGTCCTGGTTCTCGCCCTGATCGTTGTTGTCCTGGTTC
>CBRGMI010000091.1:0-7431 GCA_967797495.1 uncultured bacterium | reverse complement strand
CGTCGTGCGGGAACGCTACGACAGGAGCCTCGAGAGGGCGTAGGCGAAGGGGGTCGCGACCACCATCGCGACCACGACGATGATCGCCACCCGGCGCCACCACGCGGACCGTCGGATCGGCTCATCGTCCTCGCCGTCGAACGCGAGTAGGTCTTCCTCCCCGGGACCCGGGATCGATTCCAGATGGTGGCTCACCACCTCACGATACCCAGGGCCGGGGGGTCGCCCGTCCCCATCAGCCCTCCCTACCGGGCTTCCGGGGTCCGTGCTATACAGGCCCCCTGAACCGCCGCTCAGGGATCGAGCGGGCGCGTTCGGATATCGAGCGAGCGGGGAGCCATCGACGCCGCGGCGCCGAAGGGCTCCCGGGTCATCGATCGGGATCCTCGAGGGAGGGGCGATGAGAGCAGGCACGAAGGTCAGATTAGGGGCGGCGATCGCGCTGGCCGCGATCTGGAGCGGCGCGTTCGTCCCGACTGCCCTATCCCAGGAAGAGACCACCGGGAGCACCCAGGACGAGAAGGTCACGTTCACGGTCGGACAGGTGAACGACGCGATCACCTTCAACCCGATGTTCGCCATCGAGACGCCCGAGTACAACACGATGGACATGGCGTACGACACCTTCCTGACCTGGGATCTCGACGGGATGGCGACGGCCCCCGGCCTGGCCGAGAGCTGGGAGCAGAGCGAGGACGGGCTCACGTGGACGTTCAAGGTCAGGGAGGGCGTCACGTGGTCCGACGGAACTCCGTTCACCGCGCACGACGTCGCGGCTACGTACAACTGGATCCTCGACCAGGGCGTCGGGAACTACGTGGACTACCTACCGTTCACCGATTCGATCACGGCACCGGACGACACGACGCTGGTGTGGACGACGACGCAACCCACCGGCGCTCCGCTGTACCCGCCGTACATCTACATCCTGCCCGAGCACGTCCTCGACCAATACCAAGACAAGGCCGACTTCCGGAACTGGAAGGGCTTCCCCGACACGATCGGCACCGGCCCGTTCAGGCTCGTCGAGTGGCGGCGCGGCGATTTCTGGCGGATGGAGGCCAACCCCGACTACTGGCTGGGCGCCCCGAAGATCGACGAGCTCGTGTTCCGCGTCTTCCAGAACGACGAGGCGATGATCCAGGCCCTCCAGCAGGGGGAGATCGATTTCGCATACTCGATCGAGAGCGTGGACCTCTTCGACTCGCTGGAAGGCGACCCCGCCGTGACCGCGCATGTCGCAGCGCCCGACTACTTCGTCCAGATGAGCTTCAACCAGTGCACCGACGAGGTCCCGTACTGCAAGAAGACCGGCTTCAACTATCACCCCGCACTCAGGGACCCGCAGGTGCGTCTCGCCGTCGAGTACGCGATCGATCGACAGACGCTCGTCGATCGCGTGAACCGGGGCTACGCCTCGCCCGGAACGACGGTCGTGAATCAGCCGAAGTGGCACGTCGACCCGAACGATCCGATTCCCTTCGATCCTGCACAGGCGAACGCGATCCTGGACGAGGCGGGGTACCAAGACACCGACGGCGACGGGGTCCGCGAGATGCCCGGCGGCGGCGAGCCTCTGGACTTCCGGTTCATCGTGCGGACGGAGAACCCCTCCACCGTCGAGGCGGGTCAGTTCATCACGGAGTGGCTGGCCGACGTCGGCATCTCGACGCAACCCGAAGCCGTCAACGACTCCAAGCTCACGGACATCTGGTACTCGAACGATTACGACCTGTACATCTGGGGATGGGGCATCGAGCCCGACCCGAACTTCCAGCTCTCGACGTACCAGGAGAACCAGTGCGGGGTGTGGAGCGACACGTGCTACTCGAACCCGGAGTACGACTCCCTGTTCACGCAGCAGCAGGCCGCCGCGACCGTCGACGAGCGGGAACAGATCGTCGGCGAGATGCAACAGATCCTCTACAACGATCGACCGGAGATCGTGCTGTGGCTCGACCGCACGCTCGAGGCCTATCGGAACGAGTGGACCGGGTTCCAGGAGCAGCTCGGCCCAGGACAGGACAGCGGCGAGCTGCTCTTCCAGTACGGGAAGTACTCGGTGCTGACCGTCCAGCCCGCCTCCGCCACGAGCGGGACCGGCGGTGACGACAGCGGTGGGATCCCCGCCGCGGTGTGGGTGATCGGAGGCATCGCGGTGCTCGTCGTGGCGGGGGTCGGGATCATGGCGTCCCGTCGCCGACGCGCGGAGGAGGACGAGGTCTAGGGAGCGAACAGAGACCCGGAGGAGGAACGGCTCTCGTCGTGGGAAAGCGTCGATACGTCCTGAGGAAGCTCGTTCAGGCGTTCATCACGCTGGTCGCGATCTTGATCTTCAACTTCTTCCTCTTCCGGGTCTGGTCCCCGGGTGACCCCGTCTCGTTCCTGACACGGGGACAGGGCGCCAACATCTCCCCCTCCGAACGCCAGGACCTCATCGAGGAGTATGGGCTCGACCAGTCGACGGCGGGTCAGTTCGTCGAGTACCTGAAGGACACGGCCACGCTCAAGCTGGGTGCGTCGAGCTTCTACCAGGGCGAACCCGTGATGTCGGTGTTCCTCCGCTTCCTGTGGCCCACGCTCCTGCTGGTCGGCCTGTCGACGGTGTTCTCGATGATCATCGGGATCTGGATGGGGATCCGTTCCGGGTGGCGACGCGGCAGCACGTTCGACCGAACCTCGATGATCGGGTCCCTCGTGCTCTACTCGATGCCCGAATTCTGGCTCGGCATGCTGCTGCTCCTGCTCTTCTCGAGCACACTGGGGTGGTTCCCCGTCGGGGGCAGGATCTCCACCAACGCGAGCGATCTGAGCGCGGTGGGCTACACGCTCGACGTCGCGAACCACCTGTTCCTCCCGGTCCTGACGCTCACGCTCGCCTTCATCGGCGAGTTCTACCTCGTGATGCGCTCCTCGCTGCTCGACGTCTTGGGCGAGGACTACATCACCACCGCGAGGGCCAAGGGCGTGACCGAGCGGCGCGTCCTGAAGCACCACGCCGTGCGCAACGCGCTGCTACCCACCGTCACGCTGGTGGCCCTGTCGTTCGGCTACGTGATCGGCGGCGCGATCACCGTCGAGGTCGTCTTCTCCTATCAGGGGCTCGGGCTTCTCACGTACACCTCGATCCTGGCGAAGGACTACTGGGTCCTGCAGGGGCTGTTCCTGTTCTTCACCCTCGCCGTGATCGTCTTCAACCTGATCGCCGACTTCACGTACGCCTACCTGGATCCACGGGTTCGAGAGGCCTGAGCCGGTGCAGACCCCGCCCCTTCACGTCGGTGCCGATGCCCCGATCGCGCCGACGGTCGCCGAGGAGATCCCGCAATCGGTCCCGCCGGGAAGCCCGCGCCGGATCCGATGGGCGAGGCGGCGCAAGGCGCTGCGCCGCTTCTGGCAGGCCTTCCGGAAGGACAAGATGGGGCTGGTCGGACTCATCATCCTGGTCTTCTTCATCGGCGTCGCGATCTTCGCCATCTTCGCCGACACCAGCGGGACGAAGATCACCGAGGCGACCGGCGAACCCCTCCAATCGCCGACGTGGGACTACCCGCTCGGCACCGACAACTACGGTCGCTCCGTGCTGACGCTCACCATCCAGGGCGCGAAGGTCTCGCTCCTGGTGGGCCTGACCGCCACCGTGATCACGATGATCATCGGCTCGATGGTCGGGCTGGCGGCCGGCTACCGGGGCGGTGGGACCGACACGTTGTTGATGCGGATCACCGACTGGGGCCTCGTGATCCCGTGGCTCGTTCTCGCGATCTCCCTCGCCTCGATCTTCGGCCAGTCGTTGTTCATCATCATCCTGGTCATCGGTTTGACGACCTGGCCCAGCACCGCCCGCCTCGTGCGCTCTCAGGTGCTGTCTGTGAAGGAACGCGCGTACATCGAGCGCTCTCGGGCGCTGGGCGCCGGCAGCTGGTATCTCGTGACGCGCCACGTACTCCCGAACGTGATGCCGGTCATCATGGCGAACACGGTACTGATCGTCGCGATCGCGATCCTGTCGGAGACCGCGCTGTCGTTCCTCGGTCTCGGTGATCCCTTCAGCATCTCCTGGGGTCAGATCCTCGAGCAGGCGAACAACGCGGGGGCGTCGACCCTCGGCGCCTGGTGGTGGCTGGGCGCGCCCGGCGTGTGCATCGTCCTGGTCGTGCTCGCGTTCACGATGATCGGTTTCGCGCTCGACCAGATCATCAACCCGAGGATCCGGGAGCGATGAGCCTCCTGTCCACGCGGGATCTGACCGTCACCTACCAGACGCAGGGCGGTCCGGTGCCGGCCGTCCGCGGGGTCGACCTCGAGATCGACCGAGGGGAGGTGGTCGGCCTCGCCGGCGAGTCCGGGTGCGGCAAGTCATCGATCGCGGGCGCCATCCTGCGCCTGCATGCGAAGAGCACCCAGATAGGAGGGACGATCCTCCTCGACGGGAAGAACGTCCTCGAACTGCCGCCCGGCAAGCTCCGGGCGCTCCGTTGGACCGGTGCCTCCATCGTCTTCCAGGGGGCGATGCACGCGATGAACCCGGTGCAGCGCATCGGGGCCCAGATCGCCGAGGCGATCACGACGCACCGACAGGCGGACGAGCATGAGGCCATGGTCCGCGCGGGCGACCTCCTGGAACAGGTGGGTCTTCCCGGTCGCCGCATCGACGACTACCCCCACGAGCTCTCGGGTGGACAGAAGCAGCGGGTGATGATCGCGACGGCGCTCGCGTGCAGCCCGAGCCTGATCATCGCCGACGAGCCGACGACGGCGCTGGACGTCATGGTCCAGGCACAGGTCCTCAAGCTGCTCAAGCGGCTGCAGCGGGAGCTCGGCCTGGCGATGCTGTTCATCACGCACGATCTGTCGGTCCTGGTTGAGGTCTCCGACCGGTTGGCGATCATGTACGCGGGCAAGATCCTCGAGGAGGGACCCGCGCAACGCGTCTTCTCCGAGCCAGAACACCCGTACACCAAGGCACTGGCGGCATCGTTCCCGCAGATCGGCGACCCGCGATTCCGAAGGGCCCCCTCCGGGCTCGGAGGAGATCCGCCCGACCCGCAGCAGATGCCGGGCGGGTGCCCTTTCCATCCCCGTTGCCCCGACGCGTTCGAACCGTGCCCGGACGTCGTCCCGTCCCTGTATCCGGCGGGTGAGGGACGGCGCGCCGCGTGCCTGCTGGTCGAAGGCGCGGTCGCCGCCGCTCGAGGCGAGGCATGAACGTCGACGGCGACGGCCTCAAGCGGCGGGTCTACGAGACCTCCCCACCGATCCTCGAGGTCCGCGACCTCGGCGTGAGCTTCTCGGGACGGGTTGGGCTGCTCGCGGGCCTGGGCGGTCGCAAGGCGACCGAGGCCCGCGCCGTCGACGGGGTGGACCTGCAGCTCCACCGCGGGGAGGTGCTCGCGCTGGCCGGCGAGTCGGGGTGCGGCAAGACCACCACGGCGCGCGCGATGATGGGCCTGGTCAAACCACAACGGGGAGAGGTCCTATTCGACGGGCGTCGACTGGGCAAGGACCTTCGGTCGTACCGGCGCCGGGTACAGATGGTCTTCCAGGATCCGACGGCGTCCCTGAACCCCCGCCAGACGATCTACGAGATCGTCGCGGAGGGCCTGCGCATCCATCGGATCCACCGCGGACCGGCCGGTGAGGCCGAGGAGGAACTCGTCGCGCGAGCCCTCTCGCGTGCGGGCCTTCGTCCGCCGGAACGGTTCTTCCTCCTGTACCCGCACGAGCTGTCGGGCGGCCAGCGTCAGCGCGTCGTGATCGCGGGGGCGCTCGTGCTCGAGCCCGAGGTGATCGTGGCCGACGAGCCCGTCTCCAGCCTCGACGCCTCGGTCCGGGGCGAGATCCTCAAGCTGCTGATGAAGCTCCGCGACGACGACCAGATCTCGATCGTCGTCGTCACGCACGACCTCGGTCTCGCGTGGACGATCGCCGACCGCGTCGCCGTGATGTACCTCGGTCGGATCGTCGAGATCGGACCCGCGGAGGACGTCCTCACGCGTCCGTTGCATCCGTACACGAGGGCCTTACTCGACGTCGTGCCCGAAACCGAGGGGATCGACCGACCAATCCTGTCGGGAGAGCCGCCGGACCCGACGCGGATCCCCCAAGGTTGCCGCTTCCACCCGCGATGTCCCGAGGTCGCCTCGGGCGCCGCCGGAGCGGCCGGGGTCGAGGCTCGCTGCCGCGGTGAGGACCTCGGGCTCCTCGAGCTCCGGCCCGCCCACTTCGCGGCGTGCCACCTGGCTGATGCCCGGAGGAACCACATCGTGCCGTCGACCTCCGGCTGAGCTTTCCGACCATCTCGACCATGACCCTCGAACCGGAGCCGACGCATCACAACCCTCGACGGGAACACCGCCGAGTGCCCGACCCGCACCCGGCGCCCGATCGCGGCTCCGCATCCGATCGAGGCCCAGCGTGGGAGCTGACCCGGCGCGAGTTCGCGACGGGAATCGCCAAGGCGACACTGATCGGCGCGATCGCACCTTTCTCGTTCGTCAGGGCTGCCCCGGCTCGGACGGACGAGCTCGAGCGATATCTGCGTCGGAAGCTCGTCGAGGCGAACACGCCGGGTATCGCCGTTGCGGTGGTTCGGGAGGGAGCCGTCGTGTGGTCTTCGGGCGTCGGCTGGGCGGACCGGGAGCGGCGGATCCGTGCGACGAGCGATACCGTGTTCCAGCTCGCATCGGTGTCGAAGACCCTCACGTGCGCCGGGATCATGGCGCTCGTGGAGGACGGACTGATCGATCTGGACACGGACATCAACACGTACCTGCCGTTCGAGGTCCACATCCCTCACGTCCCCGACGTCCCGATCACGATGCGGAATCTCCTGACGCACACGTCGGCGATCCGCGATCGCTGGCAGGTATGGGGCACGCCCTGGTCCGAGCCCACGCTGTACTTCCACGGCGACTCGCCGATCTCGCTCGGCGACTTCTGCCGCTCCTACTTCGTCCACGGTGGGACCAGGTACCGGCGCCGCAAGAACTTCTACGAGCGAGCGCCGGGGATCGGATACGCGTACTCGAACCTGGCGGTCGCGCTGGCGGGATTCGTGGCCGAGGCGGCCAGCGGCGCCGATTTCGACGAGCTGTGCAAGCAACGGGTCTTCGCACCGCTCGGGATGACGGACACCGGGTTCCGGCTCGCCGACATCGAGACCTCGAACCTCGCGATGCCGTACGCCACCGTGTCGCACGGGGACCTCGAGCCGATCTTCCACTACGGCTACCCCGACTACCCGGACGGGGCCCTTCGGACGAGCGCGGTCCACCTGGCGAGATGGCTCGGCGCCTTCATGAACCTCGGGGCGTTCGAGAGCGCTCGGGTGTTGGACAAGTCGACGGTTCAGGAGATCCGGCGCAACCAGATCCCCGATCTCGTCGGCTGGCATCAAGGGCTGATCTGGTACGGGCAGAGGCGCTGGGG
>CBRGMI010000090.1:0-7447 GCA_967797495.1 uncultured bacterium | reverse complement strand
GGACGCGGAACATCAGCACGCGTTCGGGCTCGATCATGCGCTCGAGCATCTTGTGGTCCCGGTAGAAGGGCTTGCGATCGAGGAGGAGCTCGATCGAGGTGGCGACCTCCCGGACCGCCTGATGGAACTCGAGCTCGCCGGGGTTCTTCGCCTCGACGTCCGCCATCAGCCGATCGACATACGTACTCACGGTCCCCGTGCCTCCCGGCGGGTTCGGTCTCGGCCCGCAAGCCTAGCCGAGCCGGGCCAAGGCGGCCCCGGCGGCGAGGACCAACCTGCCGTCCCCAAGTCATCCACTCGGCCGTGCGTAGACTCCCCTCGATGAGCGTGTGGATCGTGCTGAGTGCGATCGCGGTCGCCGTGCTGATCGCGTGGCTCGGGCTGACCGCGCTCCGGGCCGCCTCGGGCGTGGGCCTGGACCTCGAGTCCCCCGAGCCAGAGGACGTCGATGACCTGGAGGTCTACCTCGTCTGTCGCGAGTGCGGGACCGAGTTCCGGGTCACCCGGCTCGGCGAGCTCCAGATCCCGCGGCACTGCGGCGAGCGGATGCAGGTCGTGCGCCGACCCGCCGGGGCGGGGGCGTAGTCCCACCGGTTGTCCACATCGAGCACCCGGTTGCGTGCGAGTTCTCCCGGTGTTCTCCCCAGATCTCCCGGGGTTGTCCACACCCGACGGGGAGGAGCGCATCCTTCCACACCTGTGGACGGAGCTGTGGGGAATCACACGGATGTGATCCCTATTCCGATGGGGAGGGGGTTCAGCGCCAGCGCGTGGCCGCGACGAAGCCGGCGCCGATCACGCCGAGGCCGATCCACAGCCAGTGCTGCTGCGTCCCGCCGGGCAGGAGGAAGTCGGCGTAGTTCAGGACGATGATCAGCACGCCAAGCAGGATCAGACCCAGGACGAAGAAGCCGTACCAGCGGGGACTCGGCTTGGGCTTGGGTTTCGTCGGCGGCGCGACGTACGAGCGCGAGGTCTTCTTCGGTCGCTGTCGGGATTTCGGCATCGCGCCGACGATGTTACCGGGGGACGAGCAGCAGGGTGTGCTCGGCGGCCGCCTCGACGGCGGGCCGCGAGAAGGGGCAGGCCCGGAGCCTCCCCGAGGCCCACAGGTGCGACTGGTCGTTCCAGTGCGGAGACGCCGGGTTGCCGGACTGTCCGGTGGTGAGCACGGCGAGCGACCCGTCGAGGTCGGCGAGATCCACCACCACCCGCCAGGAGGGGACCACCACGGCGTCGAACCCCAGCCGCGCGTCGAACCCGCCCTGCAGGATGGTCTGCTCGTCCCCGCCCAGCTCGTGCTCGGCAGCGACGAACAGGGCTCCGATCCCCGGCAGGCGGGCGAGCGGGTGCGCGAACCGGACCCGGTGCAACGCGCCCCACCGCCACCCTCGTTCGTCGCTCCCGAAGCGTTCGGCAAGCAGCGCGACCGCCTCCTCCAGCGCGACCGCGAGGACGTCGTCCCACGATCCACCGCCGGGCGGCGGGATGTTCGCGTCCAGCATCGCCGGGAGTGCGGTGCAGACGAACGGCTCGCGCCAGGCGACATAGGCGTCGACCGGGCTCACGCCGCCCTCGTCCCCGAACGCGACGACGGCGATCCGTCCGACCCACACCTCGTAGACCGCGGCGGCGGCCGAGCCGGCGCCCAGGTCGCCGGACCACCTATCGAGCAGGCGGAGCGCACGTCGAGCGGCGTCGCCACGCGCCTCTGTCGCGAGCAGGTGCGGCAACAGCCGTTGCGCGGCGAGCGAGACGGTGTCGACCTGGATCGAGGCGGCGTCGTCGGGGGTCTGTGCCCGGTTCGGCTCCAGCAGCTCGGCGATCCGCCGCGCGCGGAACCCCGCGTGGAAGTCGAGGCCGATCAGGTGGGGGTAATCCTCGTCGTGGATGCGGTTGTTGGCGGTGACGACGAACCCCGATCCCGGGTCCTTCGACCACGGGAGCTCCTCGTACGGGAGGTAGCCGTCCCACTCGTGGTCGGAGGTCCATCCCGCGACCGGGGCGGAGCCGTCCCCGGCGCGCCGCAGCGGGAACCGCCCCGTGCACTGATAGCCGATCGTGCCGTCCAGGTCGGCGTACACGACGTTCTGGCCGGGGCACCACAGGCCGCGCAACGCCTCGCGGAACTCCTCGAACGACGCCGCGCGCACGAGCTCGGCGAGCACGACGGGCTCGAGGAGACCGTCGGCGGCGGTCCATCGCAGCGCGAAGGTGCCGTCCACGCGCGCGTACTCGTTGCCGGCCACCCCGACCGGCGCGGTCTCCAGGATCGGGCCGTGCCGGGTCTCGCGCACGTCGAACGTGACCGCGGCGCCGCCGCGGACCTCGATCGCCTCCGCGTGCACCGTGAGCGGCTCCCAGCCACCGTCGAACTCGGCGGCGGTCCCCTCGTCGTTCAGGCGCTCGACGTAGCGGTCCTGGGTGTCGCCGCTCACGTTGGTCCGGCCCCACGCGTGGTGCGGCGTCGTCCCCGCCAGGATGCCGGGGACGAACGGCAGCGCCACCCCGCGGGCCTCGTACCCGGGCGCCCGCAGGTGGAGCTCGAACCACGCCGCCGGTTGCTGCACGAGCAGGTGCGGATCGTTGGCCAGCAGCGGGCGTCCGCTCGCCGTCCTCGAACCCGAGACGACCCAGCTGTTCGAGCCCTGGCCGCGCGAACGGGGGAGCCCGTCCAACAACCGCCCCGCGAGCGAGCCCGCCGCGAGCCCGGGCGGGTCGACCGCCGGCGGCGGCAGGAGGGCCGCCGCGGTCTCGGCTCCGAACCGCTCGGAGAGGCGGAGCCGGAGCAGCTCGTCGTCCCAGTTGCCCGAGAGGCCCCACGCGAGGTAGGCGAACGCCGCGGCCCAGCCCTCGAGATCCTCGGGGAGCTCCGGGGTCACCCCGAGCATCGCGTACTCGAGCGGCGGGGCCGGCATCGCCTCCATCCACGCCCGGGCCCCGTCGACGAACCGCCGCATCATCGACCGAGATGCCGCGCTCCAGCGCCGCGCCTCGCGCACCCCGATCCGGTGGAAGCCGACCGTCCGCGCGAACCGGTCGGACGCGATCGTGAGGTCCGAGAACCATCCCGAGAGGCGCCCGCCCGCCGCGCGCAGCGCGAGCTCGATCTGGAACAGCCGCTCCGAGGCCTGCACGAACCCCTGCGCGAACCACAGGTCCTCCGGCGACGCGGCGGACAGGTAGGGGATCCCCCACCCGTCCCGCAGGACCTCGACCGGTTCGCGGAGCCCCGCGACCGCCAGCTCGCCCTCCACCGGCGGGAGGGCCGAGCGTGCCGCGACCAGGAACTCGTCGAGCGGATCGGCCATGCGGCGGGAGCCTATCCGCTGGCTGGAGACGCTCAACGAGGAGCGCGCCAGGGGGCGTGCCAAGGAGCGAGCCAAGGAGCAAGACTTGAGCCGGTGCTTTCCAGTCTGGAATGATGCCTGGGATGACCGACCAGCGGCCCTGGTTCGCGACCTACCCCCCCGGCGTCCCCCACACCCTGGAGCCGTACCCGAACCTGTCCGTGTTCGGGATGCTCGAGGCGTCGGCGCGAACGCATCCGGAGGCGCCGGCGCTCGCGTGGTTCGGCCGGAAGATCTCCTATGCCGCCCTCCTGCGCGAGGTCGAACGCTGCTCGGCGGCGCTCGCCGGGCTGGGGGTCGGCAGGGGCGATCGGGTGGCGCTCATCATGCCGAACTGCCCCCAGTACGTGATCGCGTTCTACGCGACGGCCCGCCTTGGCGCGGTGGTCGTCGGCAACAACCCGCTCTACACGACGCGCGAGATGGAGCACCAGCTCCGCGACTGCGCGCCGTCGGTCGTCGTCGTGCTCGACCTGCTGTACTCGGACTTCGCGGACGTGTTCGAGACCGTGGGGCTGCGGCACGTCGTGGTCGCGCGGCTGAACGACTACATGGCGTTCCCGAAGAAGCAGCTCGCGCCCGCGCTGAAGTTCAAGAAGGTGCAACGCGAGCAGGGCAAGCCCTGGCCCCCGGTACCGAGGGACGCCCCGGTCACGTGGTGGGAACGATGGCTCGACGCCGCCGGGCAGGCGCCGGTCGCGGCGACGATCGAGCCCGAGACCGATCCGGCCGGGTTCATCTACACCGGCGGCACGACCGGGATCTCCAAGGGCGCGATGCTCTCGCATCGCAACATGGTGGCGAACGCGATGCAGGCCGCCGCGTACCTGTCCCTGGTGGAGGGCGAGGAGGCGCTCCTCGGCCCGCTCCCGTTCTTCCACTCGTTCGGGATGCTGACGATGAACGTCGCGGTCCTGATCGCGGCCAAGATGGTCCCGATCCCGAACCCGCGTGACCTGCATCTCGTGCTCGAGGAGATGTCCAAGGAGAAGCCCACCTTCGTGCCGGGCGTTCCGCGCCTGTTCAACGCGCTGAACGAGTCGCCGTTCGCCGCGAAGTTCGATCTGCGTTCGGTCACGGCGTGCATCTCGGGCGCGGCGCCGCTGCCGACCGCGGTCGCGGAACGGTTCGCCGAGATCACGGGCGGCGCCAGGCTCGTCGAGGGCTACGGGCTCACCGAATGCTCGCCGGTGACGCACGCCAACCCGTTGGACGCGCCGCGGGCGGGTTCGATCGGCCTGCCGATGCCCGACACGGACTGCAAGATCGTCGACCTGGAGGATCCGGACCGATCGCTCGAGGCCGGCGAGCGCGGCGAGCTGTGCATCCGTGGGCCGCAGGTGATGCTCGGGTACTGGAACCGGCCCGAGGAGACCGCGCTCGCGATCCGCAACGGCTGGTTCCACACCGGCGACGTCGCGGTCATGGATCCCGACGGGTACTTCCGCATCGTCGACCGGCTCAAGGAGATGATCCTGGTCTCCGGGTTCAACGTGTACCCGAACGAGATCGAGGACGCCATGTACCGGCACCCGAAGATCTCCAAGGTCGCGGTCATCGGGGTGCCGGACGACAAGACCGGCGAGGCGGTGAAGGCGTTCGTGGTCCTTCGCGAGGGCGAGTCGGCCACGATCGAGGAGCTCGTGACGTGGGCGCGCGACCCGGCCAACGGGCTCACCGCGTACCGGACCCCGAAGCGGATCGAGCTGCGGGACAGCCTGCCCGAGACGATGGTGGGCAAGGTGCTCCGTCGGGTGCTCGCCGAGGAGGAGCGTCAGCAGGCCGCGACCCCCGCCCCGTGAGCGCCCTGCCCGCCGATCTCGGCGACGGCGCCGTCCTGCGGCGGCTCACGATCGCGGACCTGGACGAGATCTGGGCGCTGATCGAGGCCGAGCGACCTCGTCTCGAACCCTGGATGCGCTGGGTCGACGCGACCCGGACGATCGACGACCAGCGGCGGTGGCTCGAGAGCGTGGTGCACGACCAGCGATCGCTCGACGGGTGCGGGATCTTCGTGGACGGGCGGTACGCCGGCGGCGTCGGACTTCGGTGGGACCCGTTCGGCGTGCGGGGGGAGATCGGGTACTGGATCGCCTCCGCCGAGGAGGGCCGCGGTCTCGTGACGCGGGCGGTGCGCGCGCTGATCGGGGTGGGGTTCGGCGACCTGGGCCTGCACCGGATCGAGATCCGGGCGGGGGTCGACAACGCGCGGAGCCGGGCGATCCCCGAACGCCTCGGGTTCGTCCTCGAGGGGATCGAACGCGGGGGCGAGCGCGGATCGAAGGGGTTCTACGACCTCGTCGTGTACTCGATCCTCGAGGACGAATGGCCGCGGTCCCCGTGAGCGGCATCGAGGCGGTCGTCTTCGACCTGTTCGGGACGCTCGTGTACGAGTTCCCCCGCGCGGACTGGGACGGCTGGCTCGAGACGAGCGCCGCGATCCTGGAGGCCGACGTCGACGCGTTCAAGGCCGCGTGGCAGGCGACCGGGATCGAACGCCAGACCGGCCACCTCGGCGACCTCGAGGAGAACCTGCGCACCGTCGCCGCCCGGGCGGGCGCCTGGCCGACCGACGGCCAGCTCACCGAGATCCTGGACGGCCGGGCGGCGATGTATCGGAAGTGGTTCGTGCCGCGTCCCGGCGCCGAGGAGATCCTGGCGCGGCTGCGCGCCGACGGCTATCGGCTCGCGTTGATCAGCATGTGCGCGCCCGACGCTCCGGCGATGTGGCGCGCGTCGCCGTTCGAGGGGACCGTCGACGTCGAGGTGTTCTCGTGCGAGGTCGGGCTCCGCAAGCCCGACCCCGAGATCTACCTGCTCGCGACCGAGCGCCTCGGCGTGAGGCCGGGGGCGTGCCTGTATGTCGGCGACGGCTCCTACCGCGAGCTCTCGGGCGCGGCGGCCGTGGGGATGCGACCGGTGCTGATCCGCGATCCGCAGGAGGAGGCGGAGATGCTCCGCCCCGAGGTCGAGGCGTGGGACGGCGCGTCCATCGACGACCTGCGCCGGATCCCCGAGCTGCTCCAGGCCTAGAGCGCGCCGACGCGGCGAGCGGCGTCCAGCGCGATCTCGCGCTCCTCGACGGCGAGCGGCCGCAGCGGGGGTCGCACGGCCGGTCGGATCGGGACGCCGCGGGCGACCAGGATCTCCTTGAGCGCGGCGTGGATCGGGATCGGGCCGAGGAGCGTTCGCAGCGTCGAGACCCGTTCGCCCGCGGTCGCGTCCCTTTCGTGCACGAGCGCGCCCACGATCTCGGGGAACGCCGTCGCGAGGCCCGAGACCGCGCCGTCGGCACCGTGCTCGAGGGCCTCGAGGACCAGCGGCTCCGACCCGACGAACAGGTCCAGCCCTTCGAGCATGTACGGTTCGATCGCGCTCCAGGGCGTGTCGGACACCTTCAGCCCCGCCAGGTTCGGCGAGGTCTCGCGGAGGCGTTCGATCACCGGAACCGGGATCGCGTAGCCGGACCGTCCGGCGAACTCGTAGACGTAGAACGGCAGCGGACCGCACGCCTCGGCCGCCGAACGCAGGTGCTCGAGCAGGGCGCGCTCGTCCAGCGGGAAGTACGGCGGGGCGATCACGGCCACGGCATCGGCTCCGATCTCCTTCGCGTGCGTCGCCAGCTCGACCGTGTCCGACGTCGACTGGGCTCCCGCATGGATCGCCACCTGGAAGCCCTCCGGGCGGGCCTCGACGAACCGTTCGGCCACCCGCCGGCGTTCGGGCACCGAGAGCAGGATCCCCTCACCGGTCGTGCCGCACGCGAGGACGCCGTCGATGCCCCGTTCGGCGAGGAAGCGCGTGAGAGGACCGACGGCGTTCTCGTCGAGGTCGCCGCCGCCGTCGGTGAGCGGCGTCACCGCGGCCGCGATCGCTCCGGTGAGCATGCGCGAGATGCTATCGACCCGTGGTTCCCGTCGCGGACATCTGGGTACGGATCAAGGTGGACGAGGAGGAGCGATGATCCGTCTCGAGGTCCCCGACCCCGACCCGCAGCCGTCCCCGAGCCCTCAGCCGCCGCATCCCGCCCCGGCGCCGGATCCGCTCCCGACGCCGCAACCGCTCCCGACACCGGAACCGATCCCCGGACCGATCCC
>CBRGMI010000089.1:0-7490 GCA_967797495.1 uncultured bacterium | reverse complement strand
AGGAGATCGTCCGCGGCATGCTCGTCGCCGGGGCCTCGGGCTACGTCCTGAAGGACTCCGACGGCGACGAGATCCTGACCGCCGTCAGCCGAGCCGCCGAGGGAGGGGCGCTCCTGTCCTCCCAGGTGACCCCGCGCGTGATCGAGGAGCTCACGGAGGCGCTCGAGCGCGAGCGGCGCCGGATCCGGGAGCTCGAAGCCGCGCAGGCGGCACTCGTGGAGCGCTCGGCGCGGCGCCAACAGCTCGTCGCCCGGCTCTCGCACGAGATCCGGACCCCGGTGACCGTCATCCTCGGGGTCGCCCAGACGCTCGCCGAGGTCGCGGCCTCGCCCGAGCAGGAGGAGGAGCTCCTTTCGCGGCTCATCACCAGGGCTCGCGACCTTGCGAAGCTCGTCGAACGGTTCGAACTCGCGATCGACGCGGGGCTGACCGAACGGGTGGACGTCGGCGAGGTCGCCCGGGAGGTGGCCGAGCGCGACGAGCGGGTCACCGTCACCACGGTGGAGGGGCTGCCGCCCGCGAACCTGAACCGTGGCGTCGCCGGTCGCATCCTGGAGGAGCTCGTCGACAACGCGCTCCGCTTCTCGAGCGCCCCGACCGGGGTGGAGGTCGCGATCGCGGCCGGCACGGCCGAGATCGAGGTCAGGGTGGTGGACGAGGGGCCGGGGATCGACCCCCGCGAGCACGAGCGGGTCTTCGGGCCGCTCGAGCAGCTCGAGGAGCTGAACGTTCGGGTCCACCAGGGGGTCGGCATGGGGCTCGCGCTCGCGCGCACCGCCGCCCGCGCGATGGGCGGGGACGTCGTGATCGAGTCGTCGAGCGCCGCCGGAACCACGTTCCTGTGGACGATCGCCCTGACGAGCTGACCCTGGCTCAGACGAACCGGCGCATGTGCACGTTCAGCAGGAGGCCGACCGAGGCGAGGTTCAGGAGCAGCGAGCTCCCGCCGTAGGAGACGAAGGGCAAGGGGATCCCCGTGATCGGCATGATCCCGACGTTCATCCCGACGTTGACGAACATCTGGAGCGCGAACATCGAGGCGATCCCGGCCGCGAGGTACGTGCCGAACGGGTCCCGCGAGAGCAACGCGACGCGGAACGCGCGCCAGAGCAGGACCCCGTACAGGCCGAGCAGGACGAGGGCACCCGCAAAGCCGAACTCCTCGCCGATGACCGTGAACACGAAGTCGGTGTGCTGCTCGGGGACGAAGTCGAGGTTCGTCTGCGAGCCCTTCCCAAAGCCGAGGCCGGTCAGACCGCCGGACCCGATCGCGATCTCGGCCTGCTCGCGGTTGTGGAGTGCGTCCGCGCTCACGCTCTCGGGGTCGAGGAACGCCTTGAGACGCTCGATCTGGTACTCGCGCACGAGGCCCACCTGGAAGCCCGCGACGATCAACACGACCGCTGCCAGCGCCAGCACCGCGAGGTAGCGAGCCCGAGCCCCCGCGACCACGAGCATCCCGACCACGATCGCCGCGAAGACGATCGAGGACCCGAGGTCGGGCTGCAGGAACACGAGGAACGCGGGGATCGCCGCCAACCCGGCCGTTCGGAACACGTCCTGCATCGTGAGGTCGCCGCGCAGCTCGGACAGGAAGGCCGCCAGCATCGCGATCAGCGCGAGCTTGGCGATCTCGGAGGGTGCGAGTTGGAAGCCGAAGAGCTCGAACCACCGCTGTGCGCCTTTGACGCTCGTCCCGAGCGGCGTCCGGACGAGCACGAGCAGCACGAGGGAGGAGACGTAGATCATCCCGGCGTAGACCTTCAGGAGCCGGTAGTCGAAGCTCAGCGCCAGCATCAGCACGACCGCGCCCACCGCGAGGAACGTGAGCTGACGTTTCACGAACCGGCCCGGATCCAGGTGCACCGCCGCGAGCGACTGGTGGGTGGCCGAGTAGATCGCGAACAGGCCGATCACCGCGAGCCCGATCGCCGCCGCGAGCAGGATCGGGTCGATGTGTCGGAAGGCATGCCGCTCCGCCGCCACCACGCGCCCGGTCGCGAGCTCCATCAGTCGGTCCCCGCGACCTCGGTGAATTGGGAGAAGTCGAGGCCGTACAGGCCCTCGATGATGTGCCGGGCGATCGGCGCGGCCGTCGTGGCGCCGTGACCGCCCTGCTCGACCAGCACCACCACGACGTGCTCACGCCCACCGGCCGCGGTCATCGCGGCGAACCAGGAGTAGTCCTGCTTGGGCGGGACCTCCGCCGTCCCCGTCTTGCCCGCCACCCAGACGTCTCCGAACGGGAAGCCGGCGAACGCGCTGGCGGCGGTCCCGTTGCCCGTCATCGTGCCGGTGAGCGAGTCCCGAACGTAGCGCAGATACCTCTCGTCGATCCGAACGTGCTTCCGGCAGTTCTGGTGGTATCGGCGCAGGATCGTGTCGTCCGGCGCGACGACGCGGTCCAGGACGTGCGGGACGCATTCCTTTCCGTCGTTCTCGAGCGCACCGAAGGCGGTGGCGAGCTGCAGCGGCGTGACGAGGGTGTCTCCCTGGCCGATCGTCATCAGGATGAAGTCGCC
Source organism: uncultured bacterium (assembly GCA_967797495.1). Classification (GTDB taxonomy): domain Bacteria; phylum Actinomycetota; class UBA4738; order UBA4738; family HRBIN12; genus DASSJM01. The sequence continues at coordinate 4,968 of CBRGMI010000089.1, read as the reverse complement.
GGGGAACCACTGCCCCTCGGGGAACGACTCGGGGTACTGCTCGTGGATCGACTGCTTCCACTCGGCGTCGGGGACCCGCCCGTCCTGTTCGTAGGGGAGATCGACCCGCGTCTGGGCGCCGAACCCGAAGCTCCCGAGGTCGTGCTGCAATGGTTCGTGCGAGACGATGCCGTTCGCGGCCTCGTCGTCGTTCACGTAGAACATGTCCCAGTAGCGGTATCCCATCGGGTAGAAGACCGTGTCGCAGGACCTCGCGAGCGCCGTCGAGAGGTTCATGTACCCGAGGTCCGCGGTGGTCCAGTTGTTGAACACGTACTGCACCGCGTTGGGGTCGCTCTCCTCGTAGGGCGCGGTCCAGCTCGGCGGGCAGCCGTAGGACCCACCCGTGGTCACGATGTCTCGTTGCAGGGCGGAGGCCGCCACGAACGGCTTGTAGGTCGAGCCCGGCGGGTACTGGCCCTGGATCGCGCGATTCACCAGGGGGAAGCTGTGTCCCGCGCCGAACCGGCGATCGAACTCCTTCTGGGAGAAGCCCCGCGTGAACAGCGCGGGGTCGAACGTCGGGTAGGAGGCCATCGCCTGGATCGCGCCGGTCTGGGGATCCAGCACGATCGCCGCCCCGCCGTTCGCCCTCAGGTAGCCGCTGTCGGACTCCACGATCGTCCGGGCGTGCTCGATCCCCGCCTTCAGCGACTGCTCCGCGAGCTCTTGCGTCCCGGCGTCCAGCGTGAGCCACACGTCGTCGCCGGCGACGGGCCGCTGCTGGCGGCCGAACAGGCCGAGGTTCTCCCCGGTCGAGTTGACCCGGTACTTGACGAGGCCACGCGTGCCGGCGAGATAGCGCTCGTAGATGCCTTCGATCCCCGAGACGCCGATCACGTCCCCCGGCGAGTAGTCGGCGAACCCAGGGTCCTTGAGCTTGTCCTGCGAGATCTGGCCGAGGTACCCGAGGACGTGGGCGCCCGCAGAGCCTAAGGGGTATCTGCGCACCGGCTCGGAGAGCACGTCGACGCCGGGGAAGTCCTCCTTGTGCTCCTCGATGTAGTACGCGACGCGCTTGGGCACGTCGGTGGCGACCGGGATCGGGCTGAAGATGTAGTAGCGAGGATCGTCCAGCCGCGCGCCGAGCTCGTCCGCCGGGATGTCGAGGAGCTCGGACAGGTCGAGCAGGACGCGCTCGGTCTGGTCCCCCAACACCTGACGGTTGATCGTGATGACCACGCTCCCGCGGTTCTGGACCAGGAGCGTGCCGTTCACGTCCTTGATGACCCCGCGCGGGGCCGGCACCTCGATCAGGCGCACGGCGTTGTCCTTGGCAATTCTCTTGTACTGCTCGGCGGCGAGCACCTGCAGGAACCACAGCCGCGTCGTGAGCGTCGCGAACATCGTGAGCACGAGCGCGGCCAGGACCTTTACGCGCAGGCCCATCCGGGGCTCGGTCACGCGCCCACCGAGTCCCTCACCAACGGGCGACGCGACGCGATCGCGACCCCTCGGCGGCCCGGCGCAGCAACGGGAACACCAGCGGGGTCAGGATCGCGTTGTAGACCCCGGAGAGCAGCGCCACACGGAACACGTAGAGCCAGCCGACGCTCAGCTGGCCGAGCAGGAAGGACACGATCCCGTAGAACACGACCCCGGCGAACGTGCCGCCGGCTACCAGCAACACCGGGAGCACCGGGGAGGGACTCACGATGTACTGCCGAGCCATCCCGATCGCATAGCCCAGCAGCGTGAGCGTGAGCGCCGTGATGCCCTTCGGCGCGTCCAGCATGAAGTCCTGCGCCATGCCGCCGGCGAACCCGGTGATCGCGCCCGACGAGGGCCCCTCCAGGACCGCGAAGCAGATCGTGAGCAGGTACATCAGCTCGGGCTTGGCGCCGAGCAGGTTGACCTCGGAGAAGACCGTGGTCTGGAGGATCAGCGCGGTCAGGATGACCGCCGAGAGCAGGAGCACGCGCCGCACGGATGACGACCCTACCCTCGCACGTCACGGGACAGCACCACGAGCACGAGGGATAACGAGGAGAAGTCGACCGAGGGACGGACCGTGAGGAGCTTCTCGGTGGCCGAGTCCTCGTCCAACACCCGCGAGATCGTCCCGATGAGGATGTTCGGTGGGTACAGGCTCTCGGCGACGCCGGCGATCCGGTAGCCGGCGGTGACGACGTGCTCGTCGGGGGAGGCATCGACGGTCGGGTCCACCAGGCTCATCTGGAGATCGGAGGATCCGGAGCCCGAGAGCAACCCGGTCTGGCGCGACACGTCGAGCCGCCCGGCCACCGACGAGTCCGGGTCGATGATCAGCTGCACGACCGACGAGCTCGTGCCGACGCGCACCACGTGCCCGACGAGCCCGGCGCTCGAGATCACCGGCATGCCCGCGGAGATGCCGACGCTCGACCCCTTGTCGATCGTGATCGTCCACTCGAAGTTCGAGACCCCGTTCGCGATCACCTGGGCCGCCGTCGTCTCGATCCGGTTCCCGAGGCTCTGCTGCAGACCGAACAGCGCCTCCAGCTCGTCGAGCCTGGCCTGGTCGGCCCTGCCCTCGGCGAGCTGGGTCTCGAGCGCATCGACGCGTTCGCGCAGGACGTCGCGCTCGTGACGGATCGAGGGGAGCCGGACGAGCGTCGAGAAGAAGTTCCCGATCGGGTGCGTGACCTTGGAGACGACCTCCTGGAGCGGGCTGATCACGGCGAGCGCACCGTCGCCGAGCGACGCCAGGGGGCCATCGTTGCCTTCTCGGTAGTCCACGGTGATCGTCACGAGCGAGATCGACACGAGGGCCACGACGAGGAGGCGGGTGCTGCGCGCCCGCGTGCGCAGGGCCACCCGGGACCTACCTCCGGGACGGGCTCACCAGGACCCGCTGGAGGACTTCGAACTCCTCGAGGCACTTCCCGGACCCGATCGCCACGGAGGAGAGCGGGTTGTCGGCGATGTGGACCGGCATCCCGGTCTCGTGGCGGAGCCGCTTGTCGATCCCGCGCAACAGGGCACCCCCGCCGGTGAGCGTGATGCCTCGGTGCATGATGTCGCCGGCGAGCTCAGGCGGGGTCCGGTCCAGGGTTGCCTTGATCGAGTCGATGATCGCGCTGACCGGCTCCTCGATGGCCGCCCGGACCTCGCCGTCGGTGATCTGGAGCGTCTTGGGGAGGCCCGAGACCAGATCGCGCCCGGGGATCTCGGCCACGAGCTCCTCGTGCATCGGGTAGACGGCCGCGATCGCGAGCTTGATCGCCTCGGCCGTGCGCTCGCCGAGCAGCAGGGAGTACTCCTTCTTCACGTGGTTGATGATCGCCTCGTCGAGCTCGTCGCCACCGATCCGGAGCGAGGACGACGTGACGATGCCGCCGAGCGAGATCACGGCTACCTCAGTCGTGCCGCCGCCGATGTCGACGACCATGTTGCCCGCGGGCTCGTGGATCGGCAGGCCGGCCCCGATCGCCGCGGCCATCGGCTCCTCGATGATGTAGGCGCGACGAGCACCCGCGGCGATCGTCGCCTCCTCCACGGCGCGTTGCTCCACGCCGGTGATGCCCGACGGCACGCAGACGACCACCCGAGGCTTCGCCAGGAGCCGGCGCTTGTGCACGCGTTGGATGAAGTAGCGCAGCATCTTCTCGGTGATGTCGAAGTCGGCGATCACGCCGTCCTTCAACGGGCGCACCGCCTGGATATGGGAGGGCGTCCGCCCGATCATCCGCTTGGCCTCGTTGCCCACGGCCAGCACCGCGCCGGACAACGTGTTGATCGCGACCACGGAGGGCTCGTTCAGGACGATGCCGGCGTGCCGAACGTAGACGAGCGTGTTCGCGGTCCCGAGGTCGACAGCCATGTCCTGACCCAGGAACCCGAGAACCCCTTCACCGCCCGCGCTTCGACGGCCTTGGGATGCGGGAAGTTCGCGACGAACCTTCTCGGCCATGGTTCGCGCTCTTTGTACAGGACCCCTTTTTGGGTGGCAACTCTCGACCCGACGTGGAGGCAACGTTAGGGTTCACGCACCGAATGACCTGCGGTTTCCCTCGCCCTCGACCCACCGGATAGGGTTCGTCGAGGGTTGGTCGAGGGCGGGTCGGATGCGAGCAGCGATCGTGTTCCCGGGTCAAGGTTCACAGTTCGTCGGCATGGGGGACGTGTGGACGACCGATGACGCCGCGAGAGCGGTGCTCGACGACGCATCGGACGCCATCGGACGCGACGTCGTCGCCGGGAGTCGAGACGAGGACGCGCTCGCGACCACCGAGTTCGTCCAGCCGGCGATCCTGGCGTGCGACGTCGCTGCGCTCCGGGTGCTCGAGGCGCTCGGCGTCGGGTTCGTCGGCGCCGCGGGACACTCGCTCGGCGAGTTCGCCGCGCTGGTGGCCGCCGGCGTGCTCGAGCTCACCGACGCGCTGCGGATCGTGGCGGTCCGCGGGCGGGCGATGCAGGCGGCGGCCGAGGCGCGGCCCGGGACGATGACCGCCCTCCTCGGCATCGGGAGCTCGGACGCGGCGGCGCTGTGCGACGAAGCTCGGGGCGACGACGTGTTGCTCGTCGCGAACGAGAATTCGCCGCAGCAGGTGGTGATCAGCGGCAGCGTCGCGGCGATCGAACGCGCGGAGGCCCTCGCCGCCGAACGGAGGCTCAGGGCCGTGCGCCTCAATGTCGCGGGGGCATTCCACTCGCCGTTGATGGAGTCCGCGATCGAGCCCCTGTCGGCCGCCATCTCGGAGGCCGCGTTCGCACCCCCACGGTTCCCGATCGCCTCGAACGTCACGGGGACCCTCGTCACCGATCCCGCCGAGCTCCGCGCCCTCGCCGAGCGCCACGTGGTCTCGCCCGTCCGGTGGGAGGCGAGCCTCGGGGCCCTGCGTGAGCTGGGGACCGACACGTTCGTCGAAGCCGGGCCGGGCGATGTGCTCACCAAGCTCGCGAAGCGAGCCGCGCCCGGGGCACGGGCCGTCGCGATCGGCTCGCCCG
>CBRGMI010000088.1:0-7593 GCA_967797495.1 uncultured bacterium | reverse complement strand
GGGCCGCGAGGAACCGGCGAGGTAAGGAGAGGCGAGGCGCCGGCCACGCCGGCCCCGGGGACAGAAACCCGGAGGGCCGCGGCCGGAAGAGCCCGCCGAGAACGGGGCTTTTCGCGTGCGCAACGAAGCGCCGCACGGTCACGGGGACGACGTCCCCACGGCCGTGCGTCCAACCAGGGAGGCGAGGCCGCCCGGCCCGCCCGTCCCAACCCGACGCCCAAACGGGCGTACGGACGCGACCGATCCCGTCCGCTCGGCGAGCACAGCAGTCGCCCTCCCCAGACGAAGGGAGCGACGATGAACGACGATCGGAGCCCGGCGGTTTCCGGGACGCAGATCGCCCAGACGAGCGAGGCGCCGGGTTCCACCGACGGTGGTTCGACGACGGCCGGTATCGGCGACGGAGGTGCGCCCGCGCCGGGTTCGGGTGCCCGCAGGCGCCGGCGGCGCGGAGGCCGAGGTCGCGGCGGACGCGGAGGCTCGGGATCGGGCGCCGGCACCGGCGCGACGGCACAGGACGGCGCCGCGACGACGTCGGCCCGGTCCTCGTCCGGCGGCGACGCCGCCCCGGCGAGAGGCCGAGGCGGTTCCGGCAGGGCCGAACGCCCGACGACGGACGAGCAGCCGGAGGTCGACCTCGATGCACAACCCGGGGAGGTCGAGCGCGCACCGACGGGTTCGCGTCCGGCCGGCACGCGCCGCCGGTCGCGCGGCGGCCGGGGCCGCCGTCGCGGCGGAAGCGGATCGGGGGCCGCGGCGAGCGGCCTGGCGACCGCGGAGGCCGACTCGGCCACCGAGACTGCGACCGAGACCGAGTCCGAGCCGGTCGACGGTGAGGCGGAGGGAGCCACGGCAGCGACGACCGCGACGCGCCGACGCCGCTCGCGAGGCGGGCGGGGTCGGAGCAAGGCCAAGCCCGCGGGCGAGATCGCCGAGGACACGGACGCGAACGGGGACGAGCGCCCCCCGAAGCCTTCGACGAGGGGGTCGACCGCGAAGACGACCACGCGCGCGAAGACGACCACGGCCGCGAAGACGACCACGCGCAGGCAGTCCGACCAGCCGAAGAGGGCCAAGGCCGAACCGAAGACCACGGAGAAGGAGGGCGAGCGCTCGGCGCCGACCCGCCTGCGGCGACAGCGGCAGGGACGGACGACGGTGCGACGCCGGCGCGAGTCGATGCCGGTCGTCCCTCGGGTCACCGACAAGGTGATGGTCATCACGCAGCACGGGGAACGCGATCAGATCGCCGTGCTCGAGGAGCGCGAGCTCGTGCAGCACTACGTCACCCGTGCGGGGGCCACGTCGATGGTCGGCAACGTGTACCTCGGCCGCGTCCAGAACGTCCTTCCGGGGATGGAGGCGGCGTTCGTCGACGTCGGACGCGGACGCAACGCCGTCCTGTACGCCGGCGAGGTGAACTGGTCGCCCGAGGATCTGGAGGGCGCGCCGCCCCGGATCGAGCACGTGCTGAAGAACGGGCAATCGGTCCTCGTCCAGGTGACGAAGGACCCGATCGGCGGCAAGGGGGCTCGGCTGACCGCGCAGATCTCGCTGCCGGGCCGCTTCCTCGTCCTGGCTCCGAACTCGGACGTGTCCGGCATCAGCCGTCGGCTCCCCGACGCCGAGCGCCGGAGGCTGAAGACGTTCGTCAAGAACCTGAAGCCCAAGGAGCACGGGCTGATCGTGCGCACCGCCGCGGAGGGCGCCTCGGAGGAGGCGCTCGCCGGGGACCTGGCGCGACTGCTCGACGAGTGGGCGCAGATCGAGAAGCGCTCGAAGAAGGCCAAGGCGCCGGCCGTCCTGTACGAGGAGCCCGAGCTCACGGTCCGCGTCGTGCGCGACCTGTTCACCGACGAGGAGTACCGGGACCTGATCACCGACTCGCCGCGCATCTTCGGCCTGGTGACCGATTACCTGCGCGACGTCGCACCCGAGGTCCTCTCGAAGGTGCGGCTCCACGAGGGCCCGCTCCCCGCGTTCGAGGAGTTCCACATCGTGGAGCAGATCCACAAGGGCCTCGATCGAAAGGTGTGGCTGCCCTCCGGCGGCTACCTCGTGATCGATCGCACCGAGGCGATGACGGTGATCGACGTCAACACGGGCAAGTCCGTGGGCAAGTCCAACCTCGAGGAGACCGTGGTGAACACCAACCTCGAGGCCGCGCGCGAGGTGGCTCGCCAGCTTCGGCTCCGAGACATCGGCGGCATGATCATCATCGACTTCATCGACATGCTGCTCGAGCAGAACAAGGCCAAGGTGATCGACGCGATGAGGGAGTCGCTCGCCCAGGACAAGTCGCGAAGCCAGGTCTTCGACATCAGCCCGCTCGGGCTCCTCGAGGTGACGCGCAAGCGTGTGTCTGGTGGACTCTTGGAAGCGTTCTCGGAGACGTGCCCGACCTGCGAGGGCCGGGGCCTGCTCATCACGTACGACGTCGGCTGAGCGGATCGCCGACCAAGACTCGGCAGCCAAAGACATACGGGCAAGAGAAACGGCCAAAGAGATACGGCCAAAGAGATACAGGAGGACACGATGTACGCGGTCATCAAGGCCGGCGGCAAGCAGCACAAGGTGAAGGCGGGCGACGTGCTCGAGATCGAGCTGATGCACGCCGACGGCGACACGGTGACGTTCCAACCCCTGCTGGTGGTCGACGACGACGGCAAGACGCACTACGGCAAGGAGGCCGCGCAGGCGGTCGTGACGGCCAAGCTGCTCGGAGAGCAGAAGGGCGACAAGGTCCACGTGTTCAAGTACAAGAACAAATCCGGCTACGCCCGCCGACAGGGGCATCGCCAGCTGATGACGCTGATCGAGATCGCCGACGTGAAGCTCGGGAGCGCGCCCAAGCGCGCCGCGGCCCAGACGTCGGCCCCCAAGCCGGCCACGAAGCGGGCCACGAAACCGGCCAAGGACGAGGCCACCGAGCCCGAGGCCGCCGAGGCGTCCGAGTAGCGCAGACCCTCTGGTAGGCTCGGACGCCATGGCGCACAAGAAGGGCGGCGGTTCGTCCCGCAACGGGCGAGACTCCGAGTCCAAGCGGCTCGGCGTCAAGGTGTTCGGCGGTCAGGAGGTGACCGCCGGCTCGATCATCGTTCGCCAGCGCGGGACCAGGATCCATCCCGGCAAGGGCGTCGGCAAGGGCGGGGACGACACCCTGTTCGCGACGCAGCCGGGGATCGTCTCCTACCACGAGTCCCGCGGCCGCCGGTACGCGTCTGTCCAGGCTTCCTAGGGCAACGGCCGACCGCCCGACCCTCGTTCAGCTCTGCGGCGCGGTCTGATCCGGTCCCGAGACTGCCTTCGATACCCCGGCCTTCACGGCTCGGACCCATTCGGAGAGCGCAGCCTTCTTCTCGCGGTTCATGAGTCCGAGGTACCCGACGTTGTCCCGCCGCGCCTTGCGCTTGGGGTTGCGGAACGCCGCGAGACCGGCCGGCCGCTCCACCGGCGCCCCGAGGAGCGTGGCGAGCGGCGGCGGTTGCGCGAAGTAGAAGGCCGTCTTGCGCGAGCCCGACGAGGTGGTCCGTTCCACCATCAGCACCGGTGAGCCGCGGAGCCGACGGACCTTCGCGATGTCGCGGAGCGCGATCCGGATCGCAGGGCGCGCCTCGTCGTTCGGCGAGAAGAGCAGGACATCGCCGCCGAGCTCGAGCGTCCCCTTGATCTCGTCGGGTTGGACGTCCTTCCCGAGCTCGACGGCCCACACGGTCACGGCTCTCGGCACCCACCCATCATGCCGCGGACGTTCGGGTTCGGCCACAATCTGCTCATGACGTTCGTGGACGAGCTGACCGTGCTCGCGCGGGGGGGCGACGGCGGCCACGGCTCGTCGTCGATCCTTCGCGAGCCGTACAACCCCCGGGGCGGCCCCGACGGCGGCGACGGCGGCCGCGGCGGCGACGTCGTCTTCGAGGTGGCGACGGGCGTGCGTGATCTCGCGTGGCTCGCCGACCACCCGCACCTGCGTGGGGAGAGCGGTGGCGCAGGCGGCAAGCGGGGCAGGACCGGAGCCGAGGGCGAGGACCTCGTGATCCGGGTTCCGGACGGGACGGCGGTGGAGGACGAGCACGGCCTGCTGGCCGATCTCGTCGGCGAGGGATCCCGGGCGGTGGTCGCGCGTGGTGGGCGCGGGGGTCGCGGGAACGCCTCGCTCGCCACCTCGCGCGATCGGGTGCCGAAGGGTGCCGAGGGCGGCGAGCGCGGGGAGGAGAAGCGGCTCGCCGTCGAGCTTCGCATCGTCGCCGATGTGGGACTGGTCGGCCTGCCGAACGCGGGCAAGTCCACGCTGCTCGCCTCGCTCACGGCGGCACAACCGAAGATCGCCGAGTACCCCTTCACGACCCTGGCGCCCAACCTCGGCGTGGCGGGCGAGGACGAGCGGTTCGTCGTCGCCGACGTCCCCGGGCTCGTGGAGGGCGCGCATGCGGGTAGGGGCCTCGGGCACCGGTTCCTGCGGCACGTCAGCCGCTGCCGCGCGCTCGTGCTGGTCGTGGACCTGGCGGCTCCGGATCCCGCCGCCGATCTGGCGATCGTCCGGGAGGAGCTCCGCGCGTACGACCCCTCGCTCGCGTCTAGGCCGAGCCTTGTCGTCGGCACGAAGCTCGATCTCGCGCCCGGCGTCGACGTGCAGACCACCCTCGGCCCCGGCACGTTCCCGATCTCCGCGGTCACGGGCGAGGGGCTTGACGCCCTGCGGGAAGGGATCGCCTCGCTCGCGCACCAGGCGGCCGAGGTAGCGGAGGAGCGCGGCGCGTACGTGGTGCTCCGGCCCGCTCGCCCTCGGTTCGTCGTGAAGAAGGAGGGCGAGCGCTTCCGGGTGATCGGTCGGGGCGTGGAGCGCTGGGTGTCCGAGACCGACCTCGAGGATCCCGAGAAGCTCCAACGCCTCCAACGAAGGCTGGTGAAGGAGGGGGTCGAACGCGAGCTCGCCTCCGCGGGCGCCCGACGTGGCGACGAGGTCATGATCGGGGACGTCGCGTTCGAGTACCTCCCCGAAGGGGAGCGCGATGGCTCGGCGTGAGGAGCTCCTGCGAGCCGAGGCCGAGGGCTGGGAGGCGTTCGTCGCGCTCACGGACGCGGCGCCTCCCGACCTCGTCGAGCTCCCCGGCCTGAACGCCGAGGGCTGGGCCGTCCGGGACGTGATGTGGCACGTCGCGTTCTGGTGCGCGGACGCCGCGCGGGCCCTGAGCGCGATCGGGGGGGGAAGGTTGGACCGCGTCCGTGAACCGTACGGGGACGCCGAGGTGGACCGCCTGAACGACCGAGAGCTCGAGCGGTCTCGGGGGATGCCGGTGGACGAGGTCCGCGCCGAGTTGCATCGGGCGCGCGCCGCGATGCTGGAGCGGTTCGGCGCCCTGGACCGGCTCACGGCCGATGCCGACGAGTGGTTGGAGGAGAGCGGGCCCGCGCACTACGCCGAGCATGCACCCGAGCTCGAGGCCTGGGTCCGGTCGAATCGGCGGTAGCGGCGCCCCGAGCTGCGAAAATCCACCGTCGTCGCTGGTCGCGGCCGTAGGATGGCCGGCGTGGGACGACGCCTCGGGGTCATGGGCGGCACGTTCGACCCGATCCACTACGGCCACCTCGTGACCGCCGAGGAGGCCCTGGTCCAGTTCGCCCTGGACGCCGTCGTATTCGTGCCGACGGGGCAGCCGTGGATGAAGCAGGGTCGCGAGGTCTCTCCCGCGGAGGACCGCTACCTGATGACCGTGATCGCGACCGCAAGCAACCCCAGGTTTCGCGTCTCCCGCGTGGAGATCGACCGAGATGGACCCACGTACACCGTCGACACGCTGCGAGCCATGGGCGCCGACAACCCGGACGCCGAGCTGTACTTCATCACGGGCGCCGACGCCATGCTCGAGATCTTGGACTGGAAGGATCGCGAGGAGGTCCTGTCGATCGCGCACTTCATCGCGGCCTCGCGACCCGGGTACGACCTGGCGCGGTTCGAGGCCGCGGGGCCCACGCGCAACGCGAGCGTCAGCATGATGAGCATCCCCGCGCTCGCGATCAGCTCGACCGACGTCCGCGAACGGATCCGGGACGGCCGGCCGATCCGCTACCTGGTCCCCGAGGGCGTGAAGAGCTACATCGAGAAGGCGGCCCTGTACCGGTGACGCGTCGGCTGCCGGTCCTTCTCCTCGTTGCCGTCCTCGCCACCGCGGGGACCGGCGCGCTCCTGATCGCGCGCGAGCGAGCCCGCACCGAGCCCGAGGTCACGCCGCCCACGGTATCCGGCCTGGCGCTCCTGGTTGTCCGGACCGACGGTGGGTCGCTGCCGGTCGTGGTCGGCAGCACGGGGTTCGGCACGAGCGGCGCGCTCGTGGTGCCGCCGGCCGTGATCCTGGTGATCCCCGGCCAGGGCGAGTCGAGCGTTCGCGATGCCCTCGAGCTCCCCTCGCGCCAGGCCGCGACGGCGGTCGGCAACCTCCTGGGGGTGTGGATCGAGGACCACGCGACGATCGAGGCCGATCGTCTCGCGGCGATCGCGGACGAGGCCGGGGGGGTCCGTATCGGCGGGGACCTGGTCGATGGGCGCGGCGTCTCGGGCATGTTCGAGTCCTCGGCGGCCGGCGACGTCGTGGGGCTGCAGATCGTGATGGAGGCGCTGCTCGCGGCGGACGTCGCCTGGTCGCCGTCCGACCTGGCGGACGCGGATCACCCCGGCGCCGTGATCCGTTTGCTCGATGCCGCGTCCGGCGCGGAGGTGGTCAGGCTCGAGGCCGACGAGGTGGCGAGCGGTGTGCTCCGGGCGACGCCCGAACAGATCTCGGGCGCGCTGGTCGAGGCGTTCGGGGGCCCGGCGGAGGAGGCCGTCCCGGTCATCGTGCTGAACGGCAGCGGGGTGCCGGGGATCGGCGAGGCCGCGGCCGATCGGCTCCTGCCCGGCGGGTTCCGCGTCGCGGTTTCCCAGAACGCCTCGGACTTCGACCATCCCGAGACGCTCATCGTGGTCGGCTCGCCCGACGACGTCGGCTTGGCCGAACGTGTGCGAGACTTGCTCGGTGTGGGGAGCGTGTCCGTGTCGGTGGGTTCGGGTATCGCTCCTGTGACGGTCGTGATCGGGAAGGACTTCACCGGGTGAGCATGAGCGAAGGACGGCGTGCCGGGTAGCGACGCACCCCGCGCCGATGGCCGCGAGATCGCCCTCATGGCGGCGCGCGCGGCAGCCGCCAAACAGGCTACGGACGTCACGATCTTGGACGTGCACGACCTGATCGTGATCACCGACTACTTCGTGATCGCCTCGGGCCAGACCGACCGCCAGGTCAAGACGATCCTCGAGGAGGTCGAGCGGGCCGTCCGAGACCTCGGCGAGAAACCCGTCCGGCGCGAGGGTGACGCCGACTCGCGCTGGGTGCTGCTCGACTACATCGACGTGGTCGTGCACGTGTTCGCGCAGGAGGAGCGCGAGTACTACGACCTCGAGCGCCTGTGGCGCGACGCACCGCGGCTCGGCTGGAACCGTTCGGAGCAAGCCGCGGCCGGTTCGCTAGACTGAGCCTCCCGCGGGCCCATAGCTCAGCTGGTAGAGCGTCTGGCTGGCAGCCAGAAGGTCAGGGGTTCGAATCCCCTTGGGTCCAC
>CBRGMI010000087.1:0-7685 GCA_967797495.1 uncultured bacterium | reverse complement strand
CCTGTACCTGGAACTCGGCGTAGACGATCGGGGTCGCCCAGAACCACACCAGGAGCGCGATGTTCAACAGGTGCCCGACATCGCGGTAGCGCACGTTCAGCGCCGAGAACCACAGCGACAGGGCCACCGTGAGCACCAGGAGCGTCGCGAACGCGAGCGGCCACAGCGCGAGCTCGGGTACGTGCAGGCCGTAGCCCGACACGATGACATAGAGGAGCAACACCGCAGATTGCAACGCGAAGTCGACGAGGCCGACACCGACGGCCGAGAGTGGCAGGATCTCGCGCGCGAACGCCACCTTCTTCACGAGGTTCGCGTTGTCGAGCACCGCCCGCGCGCCGCTGCCCATCGAGGCCGAGAACAGGTTCCACGCCAGGAGTCCGGACAGCAGGTAGACGGGGTAATTCGGGATCCCGGCGCCCAGGACCTTCGCCACGAACGAGAAGACCGCGAGGTAGACGAGCGGGTTCAGCAGCGACCACACCGCCCCGAGCACCGAGGCCGCGTACTTGACCTTGAGCTCCTTGCGGACCAGGTTCGCGAGGATCTCGCGGTGGGCGGCGAGGATGCCGAGGCGTTCGCCGACCCGAAGGTGCGGCGACTCGGAGGTGCGCTCGACGGTCTGCTGCGTTGTTGCCATGGGTGTCGGTGACGTGAGCCTGGTTCGGCTCGCGTCGTGCGCGCCGACCGGCCGGGCGAGTGTAACAACGGCCCACCTGCCGACCGGGGAGAACCACGGAATCGCCATTCGGTCTGCGTGGGCCGGCGGCCGGGGCGGGGAGCCCCAGGTGGGGAGGAGTGCCCGTGCTCGAGAGAGGCCGTCAGGGTTCTGACCGACAGGGATCTGACCCCGTGTCGCGCTCAACGCGAGCTGGCGTCAGGGCTCTGACTGTCAGGGATCTGACGCCGGCCTCGAGCGAGACGAAGGGTCTCTCGACGCGACGGACTCGCGACGCGACAGACTCGGCCCGTCCTCAGCCGAGCGAGGACGCGCTCGAGCCGGACGGTCGGAACTCGTCCAGCGCTCGGGCGTAGGCCATCCCGTAGCCCTCCGAGAGCCCCTCCTCGGTGATCCCGAGGTCCACCAGCGCCCCACCCCATCGGGCGAGCGCGCGCCGGGCCGGATCCCACAGGAGCGCCATCGTCGCATCCATCGCCTCGGCGTAGACGCGGGCGGTCGCCTCGGACGCCGCGAGCTCGGCCGAGCGCGTTCGCGCCGCGTCGCCGATCCGGCGGCGGCGTGCGGGATCGTCGACGAGCCCTCGGAGCGCCTCGGCGAGCTCGCGCGGCTCGAGCCGCCCCGCCGGCACGCGGACGACGACGTCCTCGGGGAGGTCGAGGTAGGTCCCCGTCGCGCTCACGACCGTGGGGCGCCCGCACTGCATCGAGCGCGAGAGCGACCCGGACACCTCCCCGCGGTGCGGGTACCGGAGGTCCACCGCCACGTCCGCGGCGCACATCCACGCGAGGAAGTCCTCGTCCGAGACGTCGCTGTGCAGCGACACGCGGGCTCCCAGACCGCTCGCTCGCACGAGCGGCTCCGTGTCGTACCCGGGGATCCGTCGTCCGACGAGCGCGAGGTGGACGTCCTGGGGCAGGTGCACCATCGCCTCCAGGACGACGTCGATCAGCTTGGCGGCGTTCTGGTCGCCGAACACACCGATCAGCGTTCCCATCCCCATCGACTCGAGCGACCCTCGGATCACGCGGGCGGCGCTCTCCGCCTTCCGGACGCGCGGCTCGCTCTCGATCACCGGGTGCGGGGCGACGAAGATCGGGGTCTTGCAGCCGAACGCGCGCAGGTAGCGTTCGACGAACGGCGAGTGGACGACGATGCCCCGCGCGTTCCGCGCCGCGTGCGCCACGTACGGGACGCGGAGCGGCTCGTTGCGTTCGGCCTCCTCGAACCCGTGGAGGCGCGGCGCGAGCAGCAGGCCCTCGCGCAACGCCTGGTGCCCGAACGGCTGCGCGGTGGCCACCATGCCCATCACGAAGTCGTCGAGCGCGAGGTCGTGGATCACCAGGAGGCCCGGCGTTCGGATCGCGAGGTCGTAGATGTCGCCGTGGAACTCCAGGTTGTTGCCGAGGTGGTAGACGCCCATCGTGTGCCACGGCACCGTGGCCCAGTGCTGGTGCCTGATCGGCCAGTACGGCTGGATCTTGTGCTTCGCGGGCGTGTAGCCGATGCGTTCGAGACCCTCGAGCACCGCCCGCGAGTACGTCGCGACCCCGCTGCGAGCCGGCGGCATCGGCGAGAGCCACGCGACGCGCGGGTCCATCTTGTGGTCCCAGCGGTAGAGCCGTCGGACCGCGCCGACGATCGGGGTGGTCACGCGGTTCACGGTCACTCCGTCAGCCGGGCGACGACCTCGGGCCAGCCCGGCACCGTCGCGCGGAGCTTCTCGTTGCCCGTCTCGCCCATCTTCTGGGCGAGCGGACGGTTCGAGAACAGGCGGTCGAACGCGTGGGCGATCGCATGCGGTTCGGGCGGGGTGACCAGGCCGGTCTCGCCGTCGGTCACGAACTCGAGCGGCCCACCCGCGTCGGTGAGCGTGACGACGGGCCGATGCGCGGCGAACCCCTCGAGCGTCACGTAGCCGTAGTCCTCGTCGAACGGCCCGTAGTACACGCCGAGCGCCCCGAGGTAGAGCTCGTGAAGGCGTTCGTCCGAGACGCGACCGGCGAGCTCGACCCTGCTTTGGAGCCCGTGCCTCTCGATCTGCTCGCGGAGGCCGCCCTCGTCGGGACCGTTGCCGACGAGCACCAGCCGAACCCCGGTCTTCACGTAGCGCATCGCCTCGACGACGAGCGCCTGACGCTTGAGTCCCTCGAGTCGGCTGGGGAACACGATCGCGTCGCCGTGCGGTCCCGGCTCCATCGGCAGGAGCGCCTCGACGATCGGCGACGGGTGATACAGGACCTCGCTCGACAACCGGAGCGAGCTCCACAGGCGGTCCTGCACGTTCCTCGAGTTCGTGAAGATTCGCTTGGCCTCCCCGAGCGCGATCCGGTCGCTCTGCTGGACCATGTCGCGCACCTGTGGCCCCTCGATCTGCTTGCCGAGGTCGGCGAACTCCGGGTGGTCCCACAGCTCGTACGCCGTCCGGTGCTGGTGGATCAGCCACACGACCTTGCGTTCGTGCGGGACGAGGTAGGCGGGGAACTTCAGCGCGATCACCATGTCGATCGGGAGCCCGTTGGATTCGGACAGGTCGAGCGCGCGCCACACCGCCATCTGGTGCACGATCTCGGTCGCCGGATACCACTTGCCGGCGACCACGACCTCCTCGGCCTCGTGCCCCGCCTCGCGCAGGGCGCTGACGACCGACTCGGTGTGCGTCTCGGCTCCTCCGCGCACGAACGGGGTCTGGGGGTGGACGACCGCGATCCTCACTCGACGTCCCCGAGCTTCGAACGCAGCTCCTTCACCTCGGTCTCGAGCGCGACGACCCGGTCGGCGAGCGCGGCGGCGAGCTCGCCGAACTCGGCCAGCAGCCGGTCGTTGCGGCGGCGCATGGGCCGGAGGAGACGGAACTGGAGGACCTTGGTCTTCCGCCGCATGCGCGAGCCGGATCCGAGCTCGGGCTCGCCCCGCGGGACCGCCTGCTTCTCGTCGGCCCGCATGAGCATCGCGAAGTCGTGGAGCAGGTCGCGCACCTCGGAGGTATCCATCCGAGACCGAACCGAGGCGTCTTCAGCCCAGTAGATCTCGCGTTCGAGCGCGCTCCGAGCATCGTTCTCGCTGGTCACGGGCGTGAGGGTAGCACCGGCTCGAGTGTCATCAGCCCGATCATGACCTCAGAGACACGCTCGGGCGAGGCCTACCTTTCCCGGGTCACCTCGAAGTGCTTCACCCGCGGGGCGAACTCGAGGAGGAAGCGCTCGTCTTCGGGGTAGTAGTGAGCAGCGTCCACGTCCTCGCCGGCGAACGCCTTCACGTCCTCGAGTGAGTCCCAGAGCGACATGACGCCGAACTCCGCCTCGTCACCGTCCAGTCGGCGGAGCACCATCACCCCGCGGTTGCCGGGCGTGGCGTGGAGCTCGGCCACGCCGCTCTCCTCCAGGTACGCGAGGTACGCGTTGTAGTGCTCGGCCTTCGTACGTCCGGTCCATAGGCGTGCGATCACCGATCCGCCTCCTCCCTCTTGCCGTCGGCCAGTATGGTGCGCGCGTGACCGAGAGCCACATCCTCGTGAACCGCGCCGGCTGGGACGCCGACGCGGACAACTGGGTCGAGCCCGGCCGAGAGGCGTGGGCGAGCGACAAGATCACCTGGGGCGCTTGGAGCGTGCCCGAATCCGACCTCCCGGTGCTCCCCGACGTCGACGGGCTCGATGTGGTCGAGCTCGGATGCGGCACGGCATATTGGTCGGCCTGGCTCGCCCGACGCGGGGCCCGGCCGGTCGGTCTCGACAACTCCAGCCGGCAGCTCGCGACCGCCAAGGCGTTCCAGGAGGAGTTCGACGTGCGGTTTCCGCTCGTGCACGCCGATGCCGAGCGCGCCCCCTTCCGCGACGAGCGCTTCGACCTCGCCTTCTCGGAGTACGGCGCCGCGATCTGGTGTGATCCGTACCGCTGGATCCCGGAGGCCGCTCGGATGCTCCGGCCTGGAGGCTGGCTGATCTTCCTCGGCGGCCACCCGCTGCTCCTGCTCTGCTACCCGAAGGACGACGACGAGGCCCCGGCCGACTTCCAACTTCACCGCGACTTCTTCGGGATGCACCGAACCGAGTGGCACGACGAGGACGGGAAGGTCGACGGGGTGGAGTTCCGACTCCCCCACGGTGAGATGATCCGACTCCTCCGGGGCTCGGGCTTCGATATCGAGGATCTCGTCGAGATCCAGGTGCCCGAAGGTGCGACGACCATACACGACGACATCGCCACGCCCGAGTGGGTCAGCCGCTACCCGCCCGAGCAGATCTGGAAGGCCCGCAAACGCTGACTGCTTCGTGGGACAGGTTCGTCGCCCATCTCCAACTCACCATCACGTTGACTTGAGGTTCGAGGCCCGAACGCGCGTAACTGACCTGATTGCGCAGCTTATCGCTCGCTAGTTGGGCGCCCAGATCGGGCCCATGCAGTCGTCGCGGAGCGGCAGCGGGTCCGGCGCCCGCGGGTCCTGATCGAAATCGAACGCCGAGAGCATCGGCGTCGCCTGCTTGTCGCGTTTGGTGAGCTGCGTGAGACCCCAGTTGTCCTCGATGAACCGGAGCACGCTCGAAAACTCGCCGAGCTCGCCGCTCACCTTGCCCTGCTTCGCGTACGGGCTGAGCACGATCATCGGGACGCGGATCCCGAACCCGAAGTCGTCGACCTGCGGCGGCGGGACGTGGTCATAGAAGCCGCCGTAGTCGTCCCAGGTGAGGAAGATCGCGGTTGAGTCCCACATCGGCGATCGCATGATCGCGTCGATCACCTTCGTCGACCAGTTCTCGCCGTGGCAGAAGTTGAACTCGGGGTGCTCGGACAGCTCGAAGCGCGGCGTCATCCAGGTGACCGGCGGCAGCAGGCCCTCACGGATGTCGCGCACGACCTCGTCGACGGGGAACATGTGTTTCTGCCAGCGGTCCTCGTGCATCCGGTAGCGACGGATCGCGGAGTACGCCGACCAGATGTAACCCTTCTGGTCCTCGCTCGCCGCGTACTGGGCCCACGGGATCCGCGCGCGGTTCAGCAGGTCGCCCTCGGTGAGGAAGTCGAAGCACGGGGGCACCTTCTTCACCCGCCCCTCGCTGTCGTAGACCTCGACGGTCTGCAGTCGCGGCGCGTCGCAGCCGAACGTGTTGGAGCCGTGGGTGAGGCTCGGCGTCCGTCGCGGGTTGTCGTGCGCGCCGCCCGAGGTGGCCGCGATCGAGTAGAGGTGGTTCGGGAACGAGGGGCCCTGCGCGCTCGCGAAGAAGTTGTCGAACAGGACGTTCTGCCGCGCCCAGTGCCAGTAGTTCGGCAGCTGGTCCTTGTGAAGCTGCGTGTAGGCCCACGGGGCGTGGTCGCCCTGCAGGAACCCGTCCATCTCCCCCTGGTCCCACGCCGCGAGCGCGCACGTGTAGCAGTGCGGCAGGTCGCCGGGCACCCGGCCGTCGGTCCCGCGCGTGAGCGTCCGCGGCCGCCCGAACGCCATCCCCGTCGAGACCCCGTTCGCGCCCGGGAACGTGCCGAAGAGGTGATCGAACGTCCGGTTCTCCTTGATGAGGAACACGACGTGCTTGATCGGCGTCGTCGTCTCGAGCGCGGTCGCGTCGAACGCCTCGGGGCTCCCGGTGGTGCTCACGATCGGGCTCGGGGACGCGGGCGGCGAGCTCGTCGCCCGCGGCTCGGCCTCGCTCGCGCTGCACGCCGCGGCGAGCATCGCCAGGCCCAGGACGGCGGCGACCCACGGCAACGCGCGCCGATGCAGGGGGGTCCACATGGATGCCCGGAGTCTATCCAGCGCCGGCCGAACGGCCGGCGGCCCCCCGGAGCACCTCGGCCGTCGCACCGGCCGCCCGTGGCCACGAGAACGTCGCGAGACGCTCGCGACCCGCGGCGACGAGCCGCTCGCGCAGGCCTGCGTCGCCGAACAGCCGGGCGAGACCGTCGGCGATCGCGTCGACGTCGTTCGGGTCGACGAGGAGCGCGGAGTCGCCGGCCACCTCGGGCAGCGAGGCCACGGACGACGTCAGCACCGGGACTCCGGCCGAGAACCCCTCGAGCACCGGGAACCCGAACCCCTCGTACCGCGACGGGTACGCGAGCACCGTCGCTCCCGCGAGGAGCGCACGCTTCTCGTCATCCGACACGTAGCCGGTGAGCACGACCCGCTGCCGGACCTCCTCCGGGAGCGCGGCGACCTGCGCGCGGAGGGTCTGGTTGCCCTGGGGCGCCCAGTACGTGCGACCGCCGGCGATCACGAGCCACCGATCCGCGTCGCCGACGCGCGCGAACGCCACGATGAGCGCGCCGAGGTTCTTCCGCGGCTCGATCCCTCCGACGAACAGCGCGAACGGCCCGCCGATCCCGAACCGCGCGCGGACGTGTTCGACCTCCTCCGGCCCGGGCGCCTCGAAGGGGTCCGCCCCGTGTGGGATCACGTGCACGCGGCCCTCGTCGACCGTGTGGCGTCGGAGCAGGTCGGCCTTCGCGCTCGTCGACGGCACGATCACACCGGCGCCGCGCCGCAGCCACCCGTCGAACCGCCGCTGCCACCGCTCGCCGAACCCGGGACCCGCCTCGGGCATCACCTCGAACGCCAGGTCGTGGACGACCAGCACGACGGCGTCGCTGCGGGTCGGCGGCGGGAGGAAGTTCGTCGCGAGGAGCGCGTCGAACCGCACCATCCCCTCGAGCCTCGGCAGCTCGAGGCGCCGCCACACGGGTTCGAGGACCCCGGGGATCCTCGACACGTGCTCGGTCAGGTTCGGGGCGCGCGGGAGGTCGGAGCCGCCCGTCTGCGGGTGCCACGCCACCAGCTCGTCGGCCGGCATCGCCGCCGGCAGGTACGCCAGCATCCGTCGGGTGTAGTGGCCCACGCCGGTGGGTTCGGCATCGGAGGCGGGACGAGCGTCGATCGCGATCCGCACGCGGGCAGTATCGCCGGTCGCAGCGCGAGGCACGGGTCCGGCCCGAACGCCCGAGCGGTAGCATCCGGGCGTGGACCGGATCAAGTATTCGGTCATGACGCGACTCGCTCCGTACCCCTCGCTCGC
>CBRGMI010000086.1:0-7780 GCA_967797495.1 uncultured bacterium | reverse complement strand
CCAGTCGGCGTGAGGGACGACGCCTGATCTTCCCAGCGTCGCCAAGGAAGGGGCTCCCCAAACGGGGCCCCTTCCTCGTTGATAGGGTCCGGCGCCATGGAGGAAGCCCAGGACCTCGAGCTTCGTAAGGAGCGCGACGCCCTCCGCGAGGCGCTCGGGCGGATCGGCGCCTGGAGCTTCGCGCTGGAGGCGATGCCGGCGGCCGAGGAACGGGACGCCGCGGCCGAGATCGAGTCGTTCGGCTACCGTGCGATCTGGCTCCCGGAGGCGGTGGACAGCCGCGAGGCGTTCGCCCACGCGGGCTGGCTCCTGGCGAACACCGAGCGCGCGATCGTCGCCACGGGGATCGCGAACATCTGGGCTCGAGACGCAACCGCGATGGCCAACGGCTGGCGCATGCTCTCGGACGCGTACCCGGCGAGGTTCCTCCTCGGCATCGGGGTGAGCCACCAGGGCTCGGTCGCGCGCCGCGGGGCCGTGTACGAGCGCCCGCTCTCGGCCATGCGCGACTACCTGGATGCGATGGACCGAGCCCCCTCGACCGCGCCCGAACCCGAGGTGGCCCCGCGCCTGGTGCTGGCGGCGCTCGGGCCGCGGATGCTCGAGCTCGCGGCCGAGCACGCGCACGGCGTGCACCCGTACTTCGTGCCGGTGGAGCACACAGCGTTCGCGCGGCAGCGGCTCGGCCCCGGCCCGGTCCTGGCGGTCGAGCAGACCGTGGTGCTCGAGAGCGATCCGTCGCAGGCTCGAAACGTCGCCCGCGGGTTCGCCCTGGACTACCTGCAGACCGAGAACTACGCCCGGAACCTCCGGCGCATGGGTTGGACGGACGCAGATTTGCGCGGGCAGGGGAGCGACGCGCTCATCGACGCGGTGGTGGCCTGGGGCGACGTGGATCGCATCGCGGTGCGCGTCCGCCAGCACCTTGACGCCGGGGCCGACCACGTCTGCGTCCAGGTGGTGGGCGAGGACGAGCTCGATCCCGGTCTGCCGGCGCTCCGGGAGCTCGCGCCCGCGCTCCTCGAGCTCTAGGTCAGCGCCGCAGAAGGCGCGCCTGCACGGCGTCGCTGCGCAGCTCGCGGAGCGCATCGCGCGCGACCCACCGAGATGCGCGGGCATCGATCCGGCCGATCTGCTCCGCGGTCCGGATCGCCTTGGCGTTCAGCCCGAGGCTCCGCTTGCCGATCTGCCGCAACGCCCACGAGACCGCCTTCTTCACGTAGTTGCGATCGTCGGTCGCCTGCTCGCGGATCAGGGGCAACAGGGACGCAAACGCCGCGTCGGCAAGGTCCTTGCGGTGGACCGCGGCGCACGCCATCAGCACGAACCCTGCCCGCCGCTCGAACTCCGGCTCTCGTCCGCTCCATTTCACCGCCTTGTCCAGCGCGAACGGCGTGCGATCGAACAGGTTGCCGCACACGGCGTCGCACACGTCCCACGAGTCGAGGTCCGAGGCCCAGGCGTCCATCTGCGCTTCGGACACGACGGCGGGGTCGTCGACCAGCGACGCGAGGATGCGCGCCTCGTGGACGCCCGACGTCCACAGGGCGGCCGCGAGCTCGTGGTCGGGGTACAGGCCGCGCGCGAGACGCCGGAGCTCGGTGACGGCGACGCCGACCGCGCGGTCGGTCCGGATCCCGTAGCGCGCCATCCCCTCCAGGCGGGACGGGTCGCCGATCTCCTCGAGGCTTCGGAGCACGTCGCGGGCGTTTCGGACGCTGCTCGATGCCGACGGGATCGTCGCGCCCCGCGCTACCGGCCGTCGCCCAGCCGCCCCGCGGGGGGATCGGCGGGCGGCTGGTGGCCGATGTCGTAGGCCTCGCTCCGGCGACGGGACCGATCGACCCGGATCTGGAAGTCGCGCTGGAACGCGCGCATCCGCCGCCTCGCGTACCAGGCGCCGATCCAGGCCAGCAGCACGACGGCCAGCACCATCGAAAAGACGATCACCAGGGTCGCCTTCAGCACGGCGCCGAGCACGCCGGCCATCGCCGCGAGCAGCAGCAGGATCAGGATGAAGACCCCCATGGCCCTCCCATCCTACGAGCGCCGCGATCGAACGTTCAGGCGTCGCCGGCGAACCGGGCGATGCGCCGGGCTACGGCCTCCGGGCGCTGGAGCGGCAGGTCGTGGATCCCCTCGATCCACTCGAACGCCACCGGCGGGCCGATCGCCCGGACGCGACGCGCCGCCTCGACCTTCGCGCGGGCGAACTCGGCCTGGTCGGGGGCCACGTCGCGCGTTCGCGCCGACATCACGAGCGTCGGCACCCCCACCCTGCGCAGCAGTCCGTCCGTGTCCTGCGCCCACAGGGCGTGGAGGATCCTCAGGTGGTTCGCGCGCGCGAGGCGCGGGTGCACGCGCCCGAGGCCATCCACTCGGACGAGCGACAGGACGACCGCCTCGATCTCCGGTGTTCGCGCCAGGCCGGTGTGCTCGGGGATCCCGGCCACGAACGCCTCGACCCGGATCCCGCCGAAGGCGGGCGGCGACAGCACCGCCTTGGCGGTCCGCCAGTCGAACCGGTCCCGCATCGAGGAGAAGCCGCCGTCCAGCAGGATCGCCCCGGACACCAGACGAGGGTGGCGCACGGCGAGCTCGAGGGCGACGTTCGCGCCCCATGAGTGGCCGACCACGATCGGGCGCCGCAGCCCCGTGGCGCGGATGACCGCGGCGGCGTCGGCGGACGTGTGCTCGAACCCGTACCCCGACGACGGTTTGCTCGAACGCCCGTGCCCGCGCTGGTCGTACGCCACCGGCTCGATCCCGAGGCGGCCGAGCCTCGGCGCCGCCAGGTCCCAGATGTGCGACGAGGAGGCCAGGCCGTGGATCAGCAGGGCGCCGTTCGGGCCGCCCGCCCACCGCCGGACCTTCAGTCGGACGCCGTCGGTCCGAACCTCCTGGAAACGTGTGGCGTCCCGTGCGTTCGGCACGCGGGTGAGCCTACCGGCCGCAGAACACGCCGCCGTATACTCCGCCGCGTTCACGGGCGAAGGGAGACCAGTCGTGTACGGGACGCTCGGACGGATGACACCGAAGGCCGGCAAGCGCGACGAGCTCGTGGCGATGATGAGCAGCCCCCCGGCCGGCGCCGCCGCGAACGGCTACCGAGGCGGCTACGTCCTCAAGGCCGACGAAGGCGACGACGTCGTGGTGGCCGTGATGTACGACGACAAGGACGCCTACGTGGCGATGGTCCACGATCCCCAGACCGACGCGAACTTCGGCAAGATCATGGAGCTGCTCGAGGCCGAGCCGACGTGGACCGACGGCGAGTGGTTCGGCCCCGAGGCCTGACCGCCGGTGTTCTCACCCCCGGCCACGCCTCCGAGCGGCGCGCGATAGGCTGAACGCTCGTTCAGGACACCTGCGGGAGGCGAGCGCCGTGGCCGACGCGTTGCAGAACTTCATCGATGGGAAATGGGTCGACGCTCGCGACGGCGAGCGCTTCGACGTCTTCGACCCCGCGACCGGCGAGGTGATCGCGACCGCCCCGGACTCGAAGGCCGTCGATGTGGAGACGGCGATCGATGCCGCCCGGCGGAGGTTCGACGACGGCACGTGGTGGCCCGGCACGCACGCCCGCGAGCGGGGGCGGATCCTGCTCCGCGCCGCCGACATCGTGCGGCGCGAACGCGAGCGCCTGGCCAGGATGGAGTCGCTCGACTCGGGCAAGCCGATCGGCGACGCGCGCGAGGACATCGACGAGATCGCCTTCATGTTCGAGTACTTCGGGGGGTGGGCGACGAAGATCGACGGCGACGTCCAGCACCTGTCCCCGGAGGCGATGTTCATGGTGTGGAAAGAGCCGATGGGGGTCGCCGTCGGCATCACCCCGTGGAACTACCCGATGATGATGGCGACCCAGAAGCTCGCTCCGGCCCTCGCGGCCGGCTGTACGTTCATCCTCAAGCCTCCCGAGCAGACCCCGCTCACCTGCCTCGAGCTGCCGAAGATCCTCGAGGAGGCCGGGCTGCCCGCGGGCGTGTTCCACGTCCTCACCGGGTTCGGCGAGACCGCCGGTGTCCCGCTCGTCGCCAGCCCGAAGGTGGACAAGGTGGCGTTCACCGGCTCCCGCGAGGTCGGCAAGATCATCATGCGAAGCGGAGCCGACACGCTGAAGCGAGTGACCCTCGAGCTGGGGGGCAAGTCGCCGAACATCGTGTTCGGGGACGCGGATCGCGCGGCCGCCTTCGAGGGCTCGGCGAACGGCGTGTTCTGGAACCAGGGCGAGATCTGTTCGGCGGGCACGCGCGTGTTCGTCGAACGGCCGCTGTACGACGATGCGGTGAACGCGTTCGTCGACCGGGCCTCGTCCATCGTGCTGGGTGAGGGGTCCGACGAGGCGACCGAGATGGGTCCGCTCGTGAGCAAGGAGCAGCAGGAGCGCGTCGAGCGGTTCATCGAGATCGGGTCGAAGGAGGCCACGCTCGCGAAGCAGGGTTCGCGCCCGTCCGACGCGCGGCTGGCCGGCGGCTACTTCGTCCCGCCCACCGTGTTCGCCGACGTCGACAACGACGCCACGATCGCGCGCGAGGAGATCTTCGGTCCGGTGATGTCGGTGATCCCCTTCGCCTCGGTCGACGAGGTCGTGGCGATGTCCAACGACAACGAGTACGGACTCGCCGCGGCCGTGTGGACCAACGACGTGAAGAAGGCGATGCTCACGGCCCGGGCGCTCCGCGCCGGCGTGGTGTGGATCAACGACTCGCAGCCGGCGCCCACCGAGATGCCGTGGGGCGGCTACAAGCAGTCGGGGATCGGTCGCGAGCTCGGCAAGCACGGCGTCGAGGACTTCCTGGAGGGCAAGTCGGTGTACGTCAACCTCGGGTAGGCGACCGCGCCCACCCCGCGCGAGCGGCTCGGGTATGCTCGCGCGCATGGCCGGAGGAGAGGTCCAGCTCGTCGACCTCGTGAAGCGGTTCTCGGACGTCACCGCGGTCGCGGGGATCAACCTGGACATGCCGCCGGGGGAGTTCTTCTCCCTGCTCGGTCCCTCTGGCTGCGGCAAGACGACGACGCTCCGGCTGATCGCCGGGTTCGAACGCCCGGACGAGGGCCAGATCCTGCTGGACGGCGTCGACATGGTGCAGACCCCGCCTCACAAGCGCAACGTCAACACGGTCTTCCAGAACTACGCGCTGTTCCCGCATCTCACGGTTGCCGAGAACGTGGGGTTCGGCCTGCGCTACCAGGACGTGTCCAAGCAGGACGCCAAGAAGAAGATCGCCGACGCCCTCGAGCTCGTACGGCTCTCGGGCTTCGAGCGCCGTCGGCCGTCACAGCTCTCGGGGGGACAGCAGCAGCGGGTCGCGCTCGCTCGTGCCCTGATCCTGAACCCCGCCGTCCTGCTGCTGGACGAGCCGCTCGGCGCGCTCGACGCCAAGCTCCGCAAGGCCCTGCAGATCGAGCTCAAGGCGCTGCAGGAGGAGATCGGCATCACGTTCGTGTACGTCACGCACGACCAGGAGGAGGCGCTCACGATGTCCGACCGCCTGGCCGTCATGAGCAACGGCCGGGTCGAACAGATCGGCACGCCCTCGGACGTCTACGAGGAGCCGACCACGGCGTACGTCGCCGACTTCCTGGGCGTCTCGAACCTGATGGATGCGGAGGCCGATGGGCTCGACGCCGATGGGCACGCCAAGGTCAGGCTGGGCGAGTTCGCCCTCGCGGGCGGCCAGGGCGAGACGGACGCCCGAGGAGCGGTGAAGATCGTGATCCGGCCCGAACGCGTTCGGCTGGAGGAGGGCGGCGCGAGCGGCCAGAACCGCGTCCCCGGGATGGTCGAGCGGGTTGTCTACGTCGGCTCGATCATGCAGGTGATCGTGCACCTAGCGCCGGGCCAGAGTCTGCAGGCATGGGTGCAGAACCAGGGAGACGGGCTGCCCTATGGCCAGGGCCACCCGGTCTCCGTCCACCTGCCCGTTGATGCCCTCCGCGTGCTGGTGGACACCGGCGCGCCCATCCAGACCGACCTGGAGGGCGCCGCGACCGCGTAGGTCCGCTCAGACGTTCGCGAACTCGGAGACGCCCGCCGTCCGTCGGCCCCTTGTCGCGCGGCGGTACAGGAAGTACCCGAGGACGATGGCCACCGTGGTCGTGACCAAGAGGAACGTGGCGGCCGCTCGTACTCCTTGCCGATCGACAAGATCCGTGCCCGAATGATGGATGATGACCGGGTAGGACACTTGGTAGGTCACAGCCCACGATCTGCCCACGTCCCGAGCGGGATGAACTTCAGGACTAACGAGACCACGATGAACATCGCCACGCCGGGCACGATCTCGGGCAGCACGAACGAAGCAGCATCGTGACGTATCCATGGGCGAGGGACCTAGCGGATCGGGGTGTGCTGCGGCCCGAACCGTGCCTTGCGCGACCGAGCCCGCTGTGGTACTCAAATTCCATCGAGTTGAATGGCGGATCAATGTCGCCCGTGAGGAGGCGCACGCGATGACACCGCATCCCATGAACCGACGACAGTTCCTCCACCGCGCCGGAGGCGCGGCCATCGCGATGCCGAGCCTGTCGGCGATCATGGCCGCCTGCTCGAAGCCGAGCACCACGTCGTCCGGCGGATCGGGCTCCTCGCCGAGCACGATCCCGATCGCGACGTACGCCAACCCGGTTACGCTCCCGTATAACGCCGACCCCATTCCCGCGAGCACGCCGATCGAGTCGGGGCCGCTCGTCTACTACAACTGGGCCGACTACATCTACAAGCCCGAGGTCAAGAGGTTCGAGGAGAAGTTCGGCGTCGAGGTGGAGATCACCACCTTCAACAACATGGAGGAGGGCATCGCGAAGGTCGAAAGCGGTCAGGTGAAGCCCGACGTCTTCTTCCCTACCAAGACGTACGTGCGCCGCTTGGTCCAGAACGACCTGATCCAACCCTTGCAGCACGAGCTGATCCCCAACATCGAGAACATGTGGCCGGTCTTCTGGCAAGACCCGGGACCGTACTACGATCAGCAGTGGCGATACAGCGTTCCCTACGTGACCTACACGTGGGGGGTCGCGTACCGTCGCGATCGCGTGAGCGACGAGGGGCTCGCCGCCCAGGGCTGGGACGCCCTGTGGAACCACGACTATGCGGGTGAGATCAGCCTGTACGACTCGTACGGGGACACGATCGCCGTCGCCATCCTCCGGGACGGCAGCCTCGACGTGAACACGAACGATCCCGAACTCATCACGGCCGCCAAGGATGCGATCATCCAAACGATCGACGAGAACGGGGCGAAGCTCACGATCAACGGCGTGTACGCCAAGCTGCCGGCCGGCGACTACACCGTGGCCGAGGCCTGGTCGGGCGACATCGTCGGGGCCCAGTGGTATCTGCCAAAGGACGTGAAATGGGACGTCCTCGGGTACTGGCGTCCGGAGCCCGGAACGAGCATGACCGACAACGACCTGATCGCGATCCCGACGGGGGCCAAGAATCCCCGCCTGGCCCACGAGTTCATCAACTTCTTCCTCGACGAACGAGTCAGCTACGACAACTTCCGGTACTGGAACGGCTACCAGCCGCCTCTGACCTCGATCGACCCGGACAAGCTGATCGCCGACGGGGTCGTGCCGCCGACCCTCCCGATGGCGGTCGTGAGTCAGGACATGTTCAAGCAGGACCTGACGCCGTACGAGCTGCGGCCGGAGGACGATCAGCTCTGGCAGGCCGCCTGGACCGAGATCAAGGCGGGTGCCTGAGGCCATCGCGCAGGAGGCCGGAACCGATGTCGTGACCTCGCGGCGCCATCGGCGGCGCCGCGAGGGTCCG
>CBRGMI010000085.1:0-7799 GCA_967797495.1 uncultured bacterium | reverse complement strand
CGGACGCCTCGGCGGCCGGCTCCGAGATCGTGCTCCCGTAGCTCCCGAACACCAGTCGGACCCCGTCGTGGTGGAGCCGGGCGATCGCGCCGGGCGCCGCGTCCGCGCTCGGGGTGTCGACCGGGACGAGCTCGATCGGGCGGCCGCCCACCCCGCCGTCGGCGTTCACGAGCTGGACGGCGAGCCGCACACCCTCGAACTCGTCGACGCCCCCGGGCCCCTGGGCGCCCGAGAGCGGGTACACCGCGCCGATCCTGATCGGCTCGGGCGAGGAGGCCGTGCACGAGACCCCGGCGAACATCGCGAGCGCGAGCGCGATCGCCGCCGGCCGCCTCATCGGAGCACCACCAGTGCGTTGGCGAACGCATGCGTCGCGGCCGGGACCGTCCAGGTCCCCGAGGCCCACCGCTGCCAGCCGAACAGCAGCCCGGCGCCCACGTCGACGGGCAGCGCCGAGAGCCCGTACGCGGGCACGTGCACCATCCCGAACAGCAGGGCTGAGCCCACGACCGCGACGACGGCGCCGAACCGTTCGAGCCGGGCGTACGCGAGCCGGCGGAACAGCGCCTCTTCGGCCACCGCAGCCAGGAGCGAGAGCGGGAGGGCGGCCGCGCTCCAGGGGAGCGGGACCGGCGAGCCCGAGACGTTCGCCGCCACGACGACGGCGCCGAACCCCCACAGGAGCGCGAGACCCGGCGCCAGGTGTGGGCGCTCGCGTTCGAGCGGGACCGCGATCGAGGCGAGCCCGATCGTCAGGTACGAGGCGGCGAACAAGGCGGTGCGCGTTCCCGTGGCGGCCTCCGCGAAAGGCCGCGCGACCAGCACCGCGAACCCCACGATCATTACGAGCGTCGCCGCCCACGTCTCCCGGGCCTCGCCGCGGGTGCTCACGCGTTCGATGCGCGCGCTCACGGCTTCACCTCGAACGCGACGACCGACACCACGCGGGGGTCGAACGGCGCGTGATCGCTCGCGACGAACTCGACCATGATCCGATGTTCCCCCGGTGCGACGTCGGGGATCGTCTGTTCGAGGCCCTGGGTCATCGAGATCAGCGTGTCGTCGAGGATCACGTGCAGGTGTCCTTCGTCCGGAACGATGTGGGTGGTCGTGGCCGGGACGAGCTTGGCGTCCTGGAGCTTCACGCGGAGATCGACGCTCGAGCCGTGCACGACCTCGCCGACCTTCGGCAGGACGATCGCGAGCTTCGCGGTGCTGCTTGGGCGGTCGGAGGAGGGCGCGGTCGTGCCGGTCGCGCCGCTCCCTCCGTCGTCCGAGCTCCCGCAGGCGGCCATGACGAACGCCGTCGCGACGATCAGGGCGAGCTTCGACATCTTCGGCACGGTCGAATCCTCTCATCCCTCGAACGACTGGCGGAACGATGCGAAGAGCATCTGCCCGGTCTCCGCGTGCGCCGTGATGCCGAACGACCACGTCCCGGCCGTCAGGGCGATGTTGGCCGCGAAGTGCCCCGGCCCGAACCGCAGCATCTTCGGCTCGAACGGTGTGCCCTCGGGGGGCGTGATCGAGAGCGTGGCCGCGTGCAGCGGCAGCTCCTTTCCGTCCGCGTCGAACGCGGTCACGTGGACCTGGTTGGTCCGGCCCGGCTCGCCCGGGTCGACGTAGGCCTGGATCTGGAGCCCGCCCTCGAGCGTGATCGTGTACAGGGTCGGCTGGCCCGGGACCTTCGAGATGTCGACGTGCTGACCCGGTGTCGTCGGCGTCACCTGGAGCGGGACCTCGACGGAGCTGCCGCTCCCCTCGACGAGCACGGTCACGGTCCAGGTGCCGGGCTGCGCGAGCGCGGTCCCCTGCCCCCGCCACGACCCGTCCGTGCGCTCGAGGCGCAACGTGGAGCGGACGTCGGGCTGATCGGGCAGGTCGAACGTGAGCGATACCCTCCGCGCGTCCACCGGCTCGCCGCTGTCGTAGTCCGTGACGTCGGCCACGAACGTGTTGGGACCCACGGTCCCCGGCGAGATCTCGAGCCGGACCCTGGTCGTGGTCGCGAAGTCGGCCCCCGTGACGACGAGCGGCCGAGCACCGGGACCGGCCGGCGCCTCGTTGGGCTTGGGCGGAAGGCCGGTCAGGACGCCGGTTGCGAGCAGGACGGCGGCGGCGAGCGCGAGCTCGCCGCCCACCGTTCGAAGCATCGCCCGCGATCCCGCAGATGCGTACCGGGGGACGTTGCGGTAGCGGTTCAGTGCACCGAGACCGATGAGCGGGATCACGATCGCGGCCTTCAGGGCGAGCGTCGTCGTATAGCCGTCCCGGAACGGGTGGAGCCACCATGCCAAGCCGAGCTCGTTCCACGATCGGAGCAGGCCCGAGACGACGACGACGGCGAGCGCGACCCCCGCCAGCGTGGAGAACCGGCGAACCTGCGCCGGCTCGAGCCTTCGAAGCAGACCGAGGAAGAGCCACGCGAGGCCGCCGATCCACGCACCGACGCCCATGAAGTGGAGCCACTGCGCGAGGACCATCCACGCCGAGCCGGCGTGACCACCCGTGGCACGCGCGAGCATCGCGCCGGCGGCCGTGACCGCGAGGGCCGACAACGTCGCCCGTCCGGGCCGCAGGACCGCGGCCAGCACCGCGATGCCCGTCACGCCGACGGCGACGGCCAGCAGGACGAACTTCCCCCCGGCCTCGGACGAGAGCAGGGTCCCGAGCGGCACGCCCACGGCCGCACGCTCGGCGAGCGTCATCAGCGCCACGCCGATCGCCGCGGACACCCAGCCGATCCCCAGGAGCCACGGCCGGACGCTGGACGGTCCGAACGCGACCAGGCCCGTCACGGCGGCGCCGAACAGGATCACGAGACCGAGGTACAGGAGCCAACGGCCGGCGACGGCCGTCGCGCTCGGGGGTTCGGTCTCGCCGGGCGTCCCGGCCACGTGCTTGATCGCGCCCGGTGAGACGCCGACGCCGAACGAGAAGGCGCCCGCGGTGACGTGGCCGTCCGTGGCCGACACCGTTCGCCACGTCACGGTGTATACGCCGTCGGGCACCGGATCGAGCCGGACGCGTACCTCGCGGTCGGAGCCGGGAGCGAGCTCGGGCGGTCCCGTCGGCAGGGGCGCGCCGGTGTCGTCCAGAACGCCGATCGTGGTGAGCGAGAGGTCCGGAGGCTCGGTGAACGTCAGCGAGATCCGATCCGGCGCCGCCTCGAGCAGCTCGCCGTTCGAGGGATCGCTGGACTCGAGCGATGCGTGTGCGAAGGCGGCCGTCGCGGCGAGGCTCGGCCAGACGCCGACGACGAGCAGCGCGGCGACCGCGCACGTGATGCGTTTCACGGTCCCTCCGTGACGAACTGCTCCATCGCGGTGACCCGCGGGTCGAACGGCCCGTGATCGGCCGCCACGAACTCGGCCTGCAGGACGTGGGGTCCCGGATCGAGCCCGCCCAGGGGGACGTGCTGCTCGGTGCCGTACGTCATCGAGACGATGGCGCCGTCCACGAACAGGTGGATGTGGCCGGTGTCCGGCGTCAGCGTGGTGGACGAGCTCTGGACGATCCGCCCGCCGTCGAGCCGCAGCCGCACGTCCAGCGTCGAGCCGGTGACGACCTGGTTCGGTGTCGGCTCCACGAACGAGAGCGTGGCCGTGGACCGGGGACGGATCGCCGCCGGCGGGGGCCACAGGAGGGACGGCACGGCGATCGAAGCCACCAGCGCAACGGGCGCCAGGCCGACCAGGGCCCAGCCGCCCAAGCGAGGCAGGCTCGGGAACCCGCGACCGCGCAGCCGGCTGAGGCCGATCCAGCCGGCCACGAGGCCGAGCCCGAGCAGACCCGTGGAGACGGACTCGGGTACGCCACCCGCGTGCGCCAGCACCCTGATCAGGCCCGCTTCCTCCTGGAGGCCACGAGCGCCACGATCGCGACGATCAAGCCGATCGCGCCGACCACGAGCCCGATCAGGCCGATCGTCTTCGCGCTCGACGCGTCGTCGGCGGTGGCCTGCACGCCGGTCTGCACGTCCTCGATCGAGCTCGCGAGGCGCGGTTCCACCCGGTCGATCCGTTCGGCGAGCTCACCGGTCGAGGGCTGCTGCACGGGGAACTCGACGGACTGCGGGTTCTCGATGTCGTCGAACGTCTTCGGCCCGGACGTGAAGGTCTCGTCGACGTCTTCGCCGTCGATCGTGCCGGTGAAGTGGAACGAGTACTGGCCGGACGTCGTCGGGATCAGCCATGCGCGATAGTCGCCCGGCGTCCCGAACTCGCCCTCCTCGAAGAACGGTTCCAACGGGAACGACTGCGTCTGATCCCCGAACGTGACCTCGACGTCCAGCGTGTCGCCGAGGTCGACGACCGGCTTCCCGTCGTGGACCAAGAGGATCTGCACGCTGTTCACCTCGCCGGCATAGGCCGGCTCCGTCCCCCAGCCGACCTCCATCTCCAGGTCACCGAGCTTGCGCCCCTCGTGTGCGAGCGCGGGCGCCGCCCCGAGGAGCATGAGCGCGACGCAGAGCGACGTCGCGGACATCGCGCGCGTAGATCGTTTCGACATGGACGAACCTCCAGACGCGTCCGGGCGTGACCGGAAGCCACGCGATGGAACGGCGAGGGGGAGATTCAGGAGGAGGGCGGGGCTCGGACGTTGCCGACGGAGCCGAACGTGCTGATCCCGGGACCCCACGATGTACTCGCCAACGCAAGGACGGCTCCGGCCCGAGGGAGTGGGAGGCGGTGGAGGGCCGTCTCGGTGAGCTTGCTCGAGGTTCGCGCGAGCCATCGGAGGAACGCGGCTCCGGCGAGGGCGACCGCGACCTGCACCGCCATGCCGATCACCAGGATGTGATCGCTCGCGAGATGACGGAGCGGGGCTCCCGCGACGATCCGCTCGACGACCTCCAGTCCACCGAACGCAAGGACCTGCACGAGCCCGAGCCGGCCGGCGAGCCGCGAGAAGCGCTCGGAACCACGCCGTGTCCCGGGTGCGAACGCTCGGATCACCACGGCCGCCATCCCGGCGAGCGCCAGGACGAGTGCCGCCTCCGCCATCGCGGGCAGGTACTCGTGACCGGTCTGCTGCAGGACGAACGCACGATGGTGTGGATCCGGGACGGCGATCAGGTAGGCGAGCACGTGACCGAGGACCAGACCGGCCATGGCGAGCCCGAACGTCGGGAGTCCACGGAGCCTGGGTTCTTCACGCACGCGGCTTTCCCTCTCCTGCAGGACGTGCGTGATTGTACGCTTGCCCCCCGACAAGGGCAGCGGGGTGCGATGCGCGCGGAGGACGTTCGGACGGTAGGGGTCATCGGGTGCGGCCTCATGGGTTCGGGGATCTCCGAGGTCGTGGCCAGGGCGGGGCAGACCGTGGTCGTGCTCGAGACGAGCGACGAGCTGGTCGAGCGCGGCCGTCGGCGGATCGAGACCTCGACGCTCCGCGCGGTCGAAGGCGGGAGGCTCGACGCCGAGGAGCGCACGGCGGTGCTCGGACGCATCTCCTTGACGACGGACGTCCAGAACCTGGCCGACGTCGACCTCGTGATCGAGGCCGCGACCGAGGATCACGACACGAAGGTCGTGATGTTCCGTCGCCTCGACGAGGTCACCAAGCCGGAGGTGATCCTCGCGAGCAACACGTCGTCGATCCCGATCGCGGACCTCGGCGCCGCGACGTCGCGTCCCGACAAGGTGCTCGGGATGCACTTCTTCAACCCGGTCCCCGTGATGGGGCTCATCGAGCTCGTCAGGGCCATCTCGAGCTCGGACGACACGATGGCGTTCGGACGTGCGTACGGGGTCGTGCTCGGCAAGACCACCGTCGAGTCGCGCGACCGCGCCGGCTTCATCGTGAACGCGCTGCTGATCCCGTACCTGAACGGCGCGATCAGGATGCTCGAGGACGGGTTCGCGACGCGCGAGGACATCGACACGGCGGTCCACCTCGGCCTGAACCACCCGATGGGCCCGCTCCGGCTGATCGACCTGATCGGGCTCGACACGCATCTGTTCATCGCGAACGTGCTGTTCGAGGAGTTCAAGGAGCCGACGTTCGCGCCGCCGCCGCTGCTGCGGCGGATGGTCACGGCCGGGCGTCTCGGCCGGAAGGTCGGCCGTGGCTTCTACGACTACGGAAGCTGAGCCGCGCTCACCTCGCGTCGAGGACCCGCTCGTAGACCTCGAGCGTCATCCTCGCGGTCTCGTCCCATGAGAAGCGTTCGGCCCGCAGCCGCCCGGCAGAGGCCAGGCGTTCGGCGAGGGCGACGTCGCCGACCAGCGAAGCGATCGCTGCGGCGATCTCTCGCACCGAACGCGGGTTCACGCCCAGCGCCGCCTCGCCGGTGACCTCGGGGAGCGCGGACGTGGTCGAGGCCACGACGGGGACCCCGCGGCTCATCGCCTCGAGCACCGGCAGGCCGAATCCCTCGTAGACGGACGGGTAGACGAACGCGTCGGCCGCCCGGTAGACCGCATCGAGCTCGGCGGGCGCGAGGGCGCCCGTCATCACGATCTCGCCCGGCCCCTGGAGCGCCAGCTCCCGCATCAGGGCCTCGTGGTGCCAGCCGAGCGGACCGGCGAGCACCAGCGCGTGCGGCACGCCGGTGGCGGCCACGCGCCGGTACGCGCGGACCAGCCGGACCAGGTTCTTCCTCGGCTCGATCGTGCCGACGAACAGGACGTAGGGGGTTCGAACCTTCAGGCGCGCGAGCGCCTCGCCCACGTCGACCTCGCTCGGGGGCAAGGCGGCCGCCTCGGGGACCACGTGCAGCTTGCGCGGGTCGACCCTCGTGCGCGACAGGACGTCCTCGGCGGTGGCGCGCGACGGCGTCACGATCGCGTCCGCGCGCCGGACGGCCGCGCGCAGGCCGAGCCGGTACATGATCCGCCACGCCCTCGGGAACAGCTTCGGGTAGCGGTCGAACGCCAGGTCGTGCACGGTGACGACCAGGCGCTGGCCCCGGGCGGTGGGGGGGACGGCCGACGCGCTCATCGCGTGCACGAGGTCGGCCGAGCGGATCGCCACCGGCAGCGCGGGTCTGGCCGTGAGGTTCCACCGCGGGTACAGGCTCCGGATCGAAACGGGCAGCTCCGCCTCGGCGAAGCCGTCCATCCATGGTTCCGATGGGCGAGTGGTCGCGAACCGCGCGTGGAAGAGCGTCACCTCCAGCGACGGATCGCGCCCCGCGAGCGCGGGCACCAGGTTCCGGATGTAGGTCCCGACGCCGCCCGGCACGGTGAAGAAGAGCTGATCGACGTGTGCGGCGACCCTCATCGCGAGGCCTCCAGGCACGAGCAGCCGTTCGGCCCGACCGTCGCCGCGTGCTCGGTCGCCGGCTCGATGTCGAGGCGGTCGCCCGGCCCGAGCTCGACATCGTCACCGTCGAGGTGGAACGTGATCGAGCCGCCGAGGCAGAACAGCACCTTGTGGAAGCCGTGGGCGTGCGGGCCGTACGCGTCGCCGGGTTCGTTGCCCCACGATCTCGGCGCCGAGCACCCCTCGGCCCGGAACGCCTCGAGCGCGGCGTCGCGTCCGCCGACCGCGGACGCGGTCTTCGCTGCGGTCATCTACCCCGCGTCGCCGCGTCCCGCCTGCGGCGGGACGCCCCGGCGGGCGAACGGCACGTCGCCGAAGCGCCGCCAGGGGGCATCCGCGTGGTGGCGGGCCTGCAACGCGCCGAACCCGGTGGCGTCGATCCGGCCGGCGAGGACCCACGGGTGGGGATGCGGGCTCTCCTGCGCGAAGTAGCGCTCGAGCGCCCGGATGATCGCGCGCTCCTCGCCGGGCGAGAGGTCGTCGGGCAGCTCGAAGCGGCGGTCGTCGCTCACGGCCGGCTCGCCGCTCCG
>CBRGMI010000084.1:0-7838 GCA_967797495.1 uncultured bacterium | reverse complement strand
TGGAGGACGCGGTCGCGGCCACCGGCGCGAACACGTCCCTGATCTTCGTGCCGGCACGGTTCGCGGCCGAGGCGATCTACGAGGCGGCGGACGCGGGGATCGGCCTGGTGGTGTGTATCACGGAGGGCATCCCGGTTCGCGACATGGCCCAGGTCGGCGCGTACCTTCGGGAAACGGAGACCGTGCTCGTCGGCCCGAACTGTCCGGGCGTGATCTCGCCGGGTCGCGCCAACGTCGGGATCATCCCGGGCGAGATCTGCGCACCCGGCCGCGTCGGCCTCGTCAGCCGCAGCGGGACGCTCACGTACCAGATCGTGCACGAGCTCACTCAGCGTGACGTCGGCCAGTCCACGTGCGTCGGGATGGGGGGCGACCCGGTACACGGCATCGGGTTCATCGGATCGCTCGAACGCTTCGAGGCCGACGACGAGACCGACCTCGTCGTGATGATCGGCGAGATCGGCGGCGACGACGAGGAGCGAGCCGCGGCGGTCATCGCCGACCGCATGACCAAGCCCGTGGTGTCCTACATCGCCGGGTTCACGGCGCCGCCGGGCAAGCGCATGGGCCACGCAGGCGCGATCATCACCGGGTCGAGCGGGACGGCGGCGGCCAAGGCCAAGGCGCTCGAGGCCGCCGGCGCCGGGGTGGGCCGAACACCGACGGAGGTCGCCGAGCTCGTCCGCGCCGCCTTGCCGTGACCGCGCCGGGTCGGGGGCACGTGCCGGGTCGGGGGGCCGCGCTTCCCGGCGGATCCGGATGGCCGAGGTCGCTGCTGCGGGGATTCCTCGTCTTCCTGCTGATCGCCGGCATCGGCGTCGTCGCCGCCGTGACCACGCTCGGGCTCGCCGCCCCGGGCGTGTCGTTCGGGGGCGCGCTACGGGCGGCGGCGCTCTACCTCGGGCCCTTCCACCACGTGGCGTTGGTGTTCGAGGGCGTCCTCGCGGTCGATGCATCGAGGTTGCCGGGCGCGAACCTTCCCGACGGCGCGACGGCCACGGTCGAGCTCGGTGTCGCCCTGCTCGCCGTGACGGCCCTCGCCGTCTGGCTGCTCTTCCGGGCCGGGCGGCTCTCGGCGTTCGGCGACCGGGCCGGCGTTCGGGCACTGACCGGGTCTCGGGTGGCGCTCGGCTACGCCCCGCCCGTGCTGCTTGTCGCGCTCCTGGTCCGGTTCGAAGAACCCGTCGAGCTCGGGTCGTTCGTGACCGGTGGTGTTCGGATCTCCTTGTCCGCGTGGCAAGCGTTCGTGTTCCCGTTCGCGATCGCGGCGCTGGCCGGGGCGTCGGGCGGGGTGTGGTCGTGGGCGTCCTCGGCGCCCGACCCGTCGGCCGCACGCGCGAGGGCGGTACTCGGCGGCGGGTGGCGGATGTTCCTGCTCGCGCTCGCCCTCTCGTACACCGGTCTGTTCGTGGCCGGGATCGCGCAACCCGACGAAGCCGTCGCACTCGCGACGCCATCGACGGCTCGGTACTTCGACACCGTGTTCGAGCGGCCGGGACAGGGGTCGGCCCTCCTCGCCCATCACCTCGCGCTCTCGCCGAACGAGGCGATCTGGACCTTCGTCACGGCCGCGGGAGCGTGTGACGTGATCCGGGGGAGCGAGCGCTCGGACCTCCTGTGCTACCGGCGATTCCCCTCGGTCGCCGTGTCGAGCGGCGAGGTGGCCTTCGGGAACGCGCCGCCGGGGTACCTGGCCTTCCTGCTCGTCCCGGCGATCGCGACGATCGTGGGCGGTCGATGGGCGGGATCGGTCTCGGAACGCTCGGGGGCCGCCCCGGCCGCCGTGGGGGCCGCGGCCGGCGTCGTCTTCGGCGTGGTGATGCTCGGGGCGATCGTGGCCTCGTCGATCACCCTGACGTACGGGGCCGACCCGGATGCCGTCGGTCGAGGTGGTCACCTGTGGATCGGTCCCGATCCGATCGCCGGCACCCTGGTCGCGCTCGCCTGGGGGGTGATCGGCGGTGCGCTCGGTGGCGCCACGTCGGGGCTCAGGAGGTGGACGAGGGCGCGGACACCAGCAGGATGATCAGGACCGCACTGACCGCGATCCCCGTGATGAGCATCGCTCGCGCGCGCTTCGGATCGGCGTCCTTGTTCACGAGCCAGGCGATCAGGCCACCGACCCAGCCCATGAAGATCGGGAGGAGCCACCAGGCGCCGCTCACCCGGCGCGGCGGCGGCCCCGGCGCCACCCACGCGCCTGGTGGGGAAGCCGTCGAGAGCCCGGTGGACGCGGCGCCGATGCCCACCTCCGCGCTTTGAGGCTCCCAGGCGGAGAACGAGAGCCAGGCCGCCCGCCACCCATCGTCGGTCCTGGGGTAACGCGAGACCGGACCGCGGCCGCCCTGGCGGTCCCAGATCCCGAAGAAGTCCCGCCCGTACCCGAGGAGGTACCTCGAGCCCGAATGGGTGAACTGGAGCGCCTCGTCGCCGGTCGACCCGCTCGGTTGATCCGGCGGGGCACCGGGGAGAGGCTCGTCGAGCATGCTGCCGCAGAAGCGGCACTTGATCGCTTCGTCCCGGATCTCCTCGGCACAGAACGGGCATCGCTTCACGGCATCCTCAGCATCGTACGTCCGGGCCAGGACCGAGAGATCGAGGTCGCGCGAACGCGAACGGCCCGGCGGATCGCCGGGCCGTTCGACACGATCGGTCGAGGCTCAGTGCATCAAGCCGGTGGGCCGCCGGGCATCGCAGGGGGAGCGGTTCCGCCGGTGCTGCTCCCACCCATGCCGCCGCCCGAGGCCTGGTGTTCCTGCCAGCGCATCCATCCGCCGTACCCGATCACTAAGGCGAGGATGAGCCCGATCCAAGCGAAGATCGCGATCGCCTCGCTGTCGACGATGATCTTCAGGATCGTGAAGAGCACGATGCCGCCCGCGAGCGCGGCGCTGACCAACGACTTGGGTGCGTTGATCTGCACCCCCGCGACGGCCATCACCTCCCACGCCACGAGCGCGATCGCGAGGAGAAGGTTCAGCACGCCGATCCCGTGCGTGCCGCTCACATTCACCGACCCGAGTACGCCGAGATCGACGCTTTGCCATGCGAGGAAGAGATCGATGATGTAGATCGCGCCAGCGATGATCAAGATCCTGCTGGCCGTGGACGTCTTCGACCAGTCGAACCCACCCGACTGCGACATGCAGACTCCTTTCGGGCTCCCCGCGCCGCTCGCGGCTCCTCGAGCCGGGGCTATCGAACACCGAGCCTAGTACGGAGTCAAATGCCTACGGCACTTGTCTCTCGGGCGCTTCTGGCGGCCAAGATCGACGTCCCACACGCCATCGCGCCGGCGACGACGGCGAACCATGGTCCGAGCCAGGGCCGCGAGAAAGCCGGTGGGAACAACACCGAGAGCAGGGAGGCGACCACCACCAGCGCCCCGAGGCTCGCGATCGCCACGTCCCATCTCGGATCCAGCAGTCGGGAGCGCAGCCGCCCCGCGGTGATGACGAGTCCGCCGATCGCGGCGAGCGCGGCGACCAGGGACCAGTGGCCGCTCCGCGTCCAGGCGCCGAACGCCTCCGAGCCCGGTCCGAACCGACTCCACGGGAGCGCCGTCGCGAGCACGGCGAGGCCGAACGCCGCGAGCGCGAACTTCCTAACGCCGCGGTCGGGGCGCGGTGTGCTCGCGTCGATCGTGTCGCCGGCGTCGGGGCCCAAGACGCCGGCGAGGCACTCGCTGCCGAAGTTCTCGCCTCGCACCGGCGTCGAGCACGCGAGGCACATCGGGCGGCCGCACCCGTCGCACCGTGCGACCGCGGGGCTTCCCGGATGTCGGTCGCATCGATCGAGGACTTTCGACGAGCGTTCGTCCGGTGGCACGACCGAAGGGTACCGCCACCCGGCAGGGGCATCGGCAAGGTGGGGCGGTCGGTCCCGCCCCACCTTCCGAAGATGCGCGTGAAGCTACGGACCAGTGACTGAGATGGTATTGAGGGTGCCGTTCAACTCGCGATTGGGCCCGACGCTCGGCTTCGCCTCGCGCTGGTGAATCGCTGGAAGTCGGGTCACAGAGGAGAACGTTCGATGGCGAAGCAACGCAAGCCAAGTACCACCCAAAAGCCGCCTGTGCCAGCGGATTCCCACGCCAACATCGAGGATTGGGTCCGGCGCGTGATGCCGGATCTGCATCCCATCGTCAAGCGGCTGGACGAATTGATCCGCGAGACAATCCCGGGGCTTCACTACGCCGTCAAGTGGAAGAAGGCGTACTACGGGTTGCCAGAACTCGGGTGGATCATCGAGATGGTCGCGTACGACGTCTCCGTGAATATCGTCTTCTTCGGCGGAGCGGCATTCGACCCTCCGCCGCCGCTTGGGACCACGGAACGGACCCGCTACGTCAAGGTGAAGACCCTGAAGGAGGCGCAGGGACCGGAGATGCACAAGTGGATCGAGCAGGCGAGGCGCGTGCCGGGTTGGAAATGAGGGAGTGTGACGCCGGTCACGTTTCATGAGCGTACATGAAGCTCTGGGCATACTCCGTGAGTGAACGAATGGCTGCGGATCCGATCAGCGTGAGTCGAGGATGCCGATCTGATCGCTCGGCTCTTCCTCCAATTCTTCTCGTGCCCGTCTCGATCGCGCTGGGCGAATAACGACCGCGCCCGAACGCCGGACTCGCGTGCTGCGTGCGTGGTCGCGTGAAGCCGGTCACGTTTCAGCGGCGTACTTCCCTTGGGAAGTCCGCTATCGGCTCTTGGGGTCCGGGCGCTCCGACGCGTGTGCGACTGCGTCCCGCACGATGTGTGCCACATGCTCATCCGTGAGTTCGTACACGACCTCACGTCCGCGGCGGCTGGCCCGGACCAAGCCAGCGCCGCGCAAGACCCGTAGGTGCTGACTGACCAGGGGTTGCGCCACCCCGATGGCGTCCACGAGTTCGTGGACGCAGTACCCATGATCGGCCAGCAGATCGATGATCGCGAGGCGGATGGGAGCGGTCAGCGCACGGAGGAGGCCGCCCGCCGCGTCGTACTGCTCAAGTTCTGGGTGCGGGACCGAGAGCGAGTGACTCGTGCAAGTCCTCTTCCATCGGGACGGCTCCCATGCACGTATGCGCCTTAGACAATATGGCGCTTCGGGTGTTCGCTCGTGATGATGAGTCATCGAGGGACTATCGACACAGATCCGGGCCTTCGGTCCCTGCGGCGGCTGGTCGTGGGGATCGCGGTCGTCGCCCTCGTCGCGGTGGGCATATATGTCTTCTTCTGGAGCGGGGTGTTCAAGTGGCAGCCCGAGGAGGAGACATTCTGGAACCTGCTCCATCAGAAGGGTCATTGGTATCTGGAGATCTTCATCAGCGGCGTCGAGACGATCCTGTTCGACATCCTCATCGGTCTGGTCGGCTGGCGCTACGTGCTGAAACCGTACATCGCTCAGCGGCAAGCGCAGGCGGTCGCCCAGGACCACGCGCTCCACGGCATCGATGCGCACGCCGACGACGACGAGGAGAGCGGTGAACAGCCGGCAACCGACCGCCGGGGCGCATGAACCCGCTCACTATTCCAGAACGTACATGGTCCTGGGAGTTGAACTAGGCCGACACTCAGGACCTTCGCGCCGCCGCGGCGGCCCGAACCGCCTCAAGCGGTATTCCGGCCTGCTCGCAGAGCGTGGCGAGGTCGAAGTAGATGATCTCGCCAGCCATCAGGCCATCACGGAACGGCACTACGTTGGCGAAGGGGACGGCGAACGTACCTCCGCCGGGAGGGACGCCCAGCCAGTCACCGCGGCTGGTTCCATGAAGCGTTCCCCACACGACGACGGTGTCGTCCCCGACCGCCATCCCCTCGTCCGCTGGGGCAAGATCGGGGAAGGCGCTGAAGAACTGCATCTCGTAGGCGGCGCGTACTGCATCGCGGCCATCGCTTCGCAGGCCGAGGGCGTTCGTCTCTAGGAAGGGGTCCGACACGAAGGTCTTGAGGATCGCGTCGATGTCACGCGCCGCCTCCGCTTCGCGATGGGCCTCGAAGAGGCGAAGCATCTGGTTACGCTCCAACCGCTTCCTCCCCCCTTCCCGACGCGTGAGTGTACGCCTCGCTCGGGGCACGAGGGGTGCCCTCGCGCCACTTCGACGTTGAGGATGGGCGCGTGAGGCCGGTCACTTTTCGGGAACGTACATGCGGATTGCCCTTGATCCGCGGACACGTTCCCTAGGCACCGTCAGGGCAATGCTCTGAGGTCCACCTTCGCGCACAGACCCCCGATGCCACTCGCATCTGCGACGGACGCCGGTGCTGGCGATGGCACCACCGGACAAGCAGCGATGCCGCCGTCGAGCAGGGCGGGATCGACCTTGGCAAAGGGAGGCTCGCGCCCTGTCGCCGCTACGAGCGCGTAAGGGGTGGGTTCCATCGGGTGGACCAACGGGTGATCAGGTCCCCAAATCCGAATGTACGACTCGTCCCCGTTCCACTCGATTTCAGGGTCCGTCCTTACGAGCCATAATTGGGCGGGAGTCATGAAGGTTGGGTGCGAAGCCGGACCATCGAGGACCTCACAACGCAACGGGCTCGGGCAGTGCCACCATCCCTCGCCTACGTCTTCAATTAGGAACGCCGATAGCACGTCAGTCAGTATGGCGGAGGGCGGCGAACCGAATCTGCGCGGGCGGCGAAATGAGTCCACGTAGACCGGCTGTGCATATGGCCGCGTGAACCCGGTCACTTTTCGAGAACGTACATCACCATCGACAGGCGAGCGACTGGCAACCTAGCCGCGGACCCGCCGGAACTCCATGTCCGGCGAATCGATGTCCTCGACGGCGTCTCCGAAGTCGACGTCGCGATCCTGTCCGAGGTCGGGGAGCCAGATCTGCATTCTGTGCCCGACAATCGAGATGCTCACACTCGCGCCGAAGTCGTCGAAGCGTTGCCGAAGGCCGGCCGGCCGTGCGATGAACAGATCAAAGTCCGTACC
Source organism: uncultured bacterium (assembly GCA_967797495.1). GTDB lineage: Bacteria > Actinomycetota > UBA4738 > UBA4738 > HRBIN12 > DASSJM01. Next base: position 911 of record CBRGMI010000084.1, on the reverse strand, counting down.
CGAACCGTCGACGTGGCCGAACCAAGTGCCCCATCGGAATGAACCGTCGTTCCTGATGACGAGGTCGCGCCGATTGTCTGGGACCGAACCAGGAGGCAGCTCGGCTGGCGGAACGCCGGTCAACGCAGCGAACTCCCAGGTGCCCACGACCGAGGCGACATCCGAGGCGGTGCCATCGGATTGATGAGGCTGGGCGTCGACATCGGCTGCCGAAACGCTCCTCGCGACGTCGGGGGTACCTCTCGTCGAGCACGCCGCGCTCAGCGCACCCATGCACGTCAGGACCGCGCACGAAGCGATCCAGACCCTTCCGACTCCAGCTCGCATCTTCAGTGGCCTCCGTTGAGGGCCAGAGGCTACGACGACGTGGCGTGATGGACGGTGTCACCCGTCACACCGGTCACTTTTCGAGAACGTACATCCAGCATCCCTGGACCCATGGTCCGCTACCGTCTTACTGAGGTGGCAGACGATCAGCGTGAGCGCATCTCGTGGCAGTCCCTAGCGGCCAGCGAGGCCGCCAAGCTGCGCTTCCCTGGCTCAACCCTGACGGACGAGACACATCATGACGAGGGTGAAGGCTGGGGGTTCGACAACACGATGCTAGACGCGATGCTGTACCGCCATTGGGCGGTGGTTGCCGAGCCAGATGACGTGATGAGGTGGTTCCGCGAGGAGCTAACCGCGAGAGGTTGGACCGCTGGGCAAAGCCATCCGTTCGAGCCGGGTTCAATGGGTTCCAGCTCGTTCTCGCGAGAGAACTCAAGTCTCACGCTGAGAGTGTTCGGCACGGGCGAGACCAGGGCATGGTGGACTCATTGGCGAACCGCGTGGAACGACGGTCGGCTCTACTACGACGTCACGCTGACCGCCAGCTCGTCCGACGAGTAACGACAGGACGCGTGACGCCG
>CBRGMI010000083.1:0-7881 GCA_967797495.1 uncultured bacterium | reverse complement strand
AGCCGGCGGGCGAGCGCCCGGACGCGGCGGCGGTCGACGGTCACGTCACCGCGGTGGCGTGGTTGCGGAACTGCGTCAGGTGCGGCAAGAAGGTGAGCGGTACCGTGTCGGTCGGGCCGTTGCGATGCTTGGCAACGATCAGGTCGGCGAGGCCCTTCTTGGCAGGGTCCGCGTCCTCGCGGTGGATGAACATCACCACGTCGGCGTCCTGCTCGATCGCGCCGGACTCCCGCAGGTCCGAGAGCTGAGGCCGCTTGTCCTGGCGGCGTTCGGGGTCGCGGTTCAGCTGCGAGACGGCGATCACCGGGATCTCGAGCTCCTTGGCGAGCATCTTGAGACCACGGCTGATCTCGGCGATCTCTTGCTGCCGGTTGTCGACGCGGCGCGTGTGGGACATCAGCTGGAGGTAGTCGACGATGATCATGCCGAGGCCCGCCCTCCGCGCGGACAACCTGCGGGCCTTGGCGCGGATATCGACGAGCGTGACGTTGCCCGAGTCGACGATGAACAGCGGTGCCTCGTGCAGGCTGTCGGCGGCCTGGGCGATCCGCGACCAGTCCTCCGCACCCACGCGCTTGTTGCGGATGCTGTCCCAGGGCACCCTGGCCTCACCGCACAGCAACCGCATGCCGATCTCCCACCGCGACATCTCGAGGGAGAACATCGCGACCGGCAGACCAGCGTCGACCGCGACGTTGCGGGCAACGTTGGTCACGAACGACGACTTGCCCACGCCCGGGCGGGCGGCGATCACGATCAGGTTTCCCGACTGCATCCCCGACAGGAGGGTGTCGACGTCGCGGAACCCGGTCGGCACACCCGCGAACGCGGACTCGCGGTTCTGGATCCGCTCGAGATCCGTCATCGCTTCGTCGACGAGCTCGTGCAGGGAGGCGACCTGCTCTTTCTCGCCGTGCCGAGCGACCTCGTAGATCCGCTGCTCGGCCACGTCGGCGACGTGCTCGGGCTCCTCGGGGGCCGAGTAGGCCATGTCCATGATGTCGGCGGCCGCGCCGATCAGCCGGCGGAGCAGCGAGGTCTCGGCAACGATCCGAGCGTAGGACGCCGCGGACGAGGGCGTGGGGACCCGGTCGACGAGATCGGAGATCGCGAGGTGGCCGCCCACCTCCTCGAGCGTCCCCCGGCGCTTGAGCTCCTCCACCGCGGTGATCGCGTCGACGGGGTCGCCCCGGCCGTAGATCTCGCGGAGGGTGTCGAAGATCTTGGCGTTCGGGGTCCGGTAGAAGTCGACGGGGCGGACGATCTCGATGACGTCGGCGATCGCGTCGGGCGAGAGCATCATGGAGCCGAGGACGGACTCCTCGGCCTCGAGGTTGTGCGGGGGCACCCGCTCCGGTCTGATCCGCCGGACGTCGTCCGCTGCCCTCACCGACCCTGCTCCCCCCTCGAACGCCGATGGAACCGGCGGGCAACGCTAGCCCCGTGGAGCCCCACCTCCCAGCGGAAAACCCCTGGGGAAACCCGATCCGCTGGTCGTGCCTGAAGATTCCTTGTCACTGTGCCCTCCACCAGCGCTTCCCCAGGGGGAAAACCCTGTGGATAGGTGTGTATCGCTCCCCGCCGACATCGGGATCACACGCGTGTGATTCTCCTCCGGCCGGTGGCCGCCGTCCAGGGGCGAGCCAAGGTCGGGGATCGGTCAGCCCCAGTGCCAGCGGCCGTCCTCGACGAGCAAGCCTCGGATGTGGTTGATCTCGCCCGCGTGGTAGGTGTCGTGCCGCAGGATCGTCGAGATCAGCCAGCGGGTCGGCCTGAGCTCTCCCAGGTTGGCCGGGAGCGATTGCGCCTCGTTCGACTCCTCGATCCCCGCGCCCGCGAACGCCTCACCGTCCGAGCTGATCACGGGGACGTGGTCAGGTGGCGAAGCTTCTCCGGGTTGCTGACGGCCCGGACCGTCTGGACCAGATCGTCCGCGATGTCGAGCGTGACCACCGCCAACGGCCGACCGTCGGGGTCGACGAAGATCGCCCCGGGCTGCCCGTTGACCTCGACGTATCGGGCCCCGATCACGCCCCGCTTCAGGCCTTGCTCCGCGGCCCGGAAGAGCAGACGGGCGACGTGGTCGCGGCCGTAGACAGGCTTCGGGAAGGCGGGCGCCTTGCCGCCCCCGTCGCCGTACGCGACCACGTCGGCCGCCAGCAACGCAAGGAGGCCATCGGTGTCGCCCTCGGTGACGGCGGCGAAGAACCGGCGCGCCAACTCCTCTCGTCGCTCGCGTGAGGCCTCGAACCGCGGCTTGTGCGACTCCACCCGGCGGCGGGCGCGGACCGCGATCTGCCGGCAGTTGTCCTCGCTCTTGCCTACCACGTCGGCGATCTCGTCGTAGCCGTAGTCGAACACCTCGCGTAGCAGGAAGACCGCTCGCTCGACCGGGGAGAGGCTCTCGAGGAGGAGGAGGAACGCCATCGAGAGCGAGTCGGCAGCCTCGGCGTGCCGAGCGACATCGGACTCGGTGTCGGTCACGAGCGGTTCGGGCAGCCACGTGCCGACGTAGCGCTCCCGGCGCACTCGAGCGGACCGCAGCTGGTCGATCGCGAGCCGTGTCGTGACGGTGGACAGATAAGCCTTCGGTGACTCGATCACGGTGCCCGCGGTCGATTCGCGGTGGAACCGCAGGAACGCCTCCTGCACGATGTCTTCCGCCTCGCTCGCGCTCCCGAGCATCCGGTAGGCGATCGAGAACATCAGCGGCCGGAACTCCTCGTACGGGTCACTCACACGTGCCTCCCCAGGCTGCCCAGACGTCATCGTCTCAGGAGACGAGACGGCCGGCCCCGTTGTGACATCCCTCCAGCTCCTGCCGGTGTCACACCCGGCCGGGTCGTCTCGTCCCGATGGGTGAACACGCGCAAAAGGAGTCGCGGATGGAGACCCATGTTCGCCGTCGCTCTGGGCCTGATGCTCCGGCCGACGCACCGAGACACCCGATGAGCGCGACCGCCGAGCGGATCCGAGCCGCGGGCACGCTCCGTCGCGCCGAGATGCCGAGGGCGGAGATCCGCGCCGTCCTCGCGACCGACGACCCCGAGATCGTCCGCCGATACCTCGAGCTGCACCGGGAGCGCCTCGAGGAGCGGATGGCGGCCCATCGACGGGAGCTCGAGGTCCTAGCGTGCTCCCTGACGGAACACCTGGAGGCGCGGGGCCGACGCATCGAGCGGCGCAGACGGGGGCGGCGTCCCGACCTCGGCCCCACGGCCGAGGTCGGGTGAGCCGCGGTCCTACCCCTCGGAAGCCGTGACCTCGACCGAGATCACCGCGTCGACCTCGGCGAACAGGTGCACCTTGACCTCGTGCACGCCCACCGAGCGGATCGGCTCGTCCATCGTGACGTCGTGCCGGTCGACCCGAACGCCGGTCTGCGCCTGGATCGCCTCGGCGACATCGCTCGGCGTGACGCTGCCGAACAGCCGGCCCTCCTCGCCGGCGTGCGCCGCGACCGTGAGGGGCGAGGCCGTGAGGCGCTGAGCGACCTGTTCGGCCTCGGCCTTGGCCGCGTCGACGCGGGTGCTGTGGGCGCGCCTGAGGCTGTCGACGTGCTTCACGCCGCCCTTGGTCGCCTTGACGGCGAGCCCGCGGGGCATCAGGTAGTTGCGCGCGTAGCCGTCGGCCACGTCCACGATGTCCCCCGGGACGCCGAGCTTGTCGACGGGCTTCTGCAGGATGATCTTCATCGGGTCGAGTAGGGCAGCAGGGCCATCTCGCGGGCGTTCTTGACCGCGGTGGCTACGTCGCGCTGGTGCTGCGAGCAGTTGCCGGTCACCCGGCGCGAGCGGATCTTGCCGCGTTCGGACACGAACCGCCGCAGCGTCGAAGTGTCCTTGTAGTCGACGTATTCGATCCGGTCCTTGCAGAAGATGCAGATCTTGCGCTTCTGCTTCTTCTGCCAGCCCTTGTCGTCCTTCTCCCGCTTGGCGGGTCGCTTCTTCGTCTTAGGTGGCATCCAGCGGTGTCTCCTCGTCTGCCATGGGAGCGCCGACCGTGGCGGGCGTCCAGTCGCTCGAACCTCCCGAGCGACCCTGGCGCTCGACCTTCGCGGTCGCCCAACGCAGGCTCGGGCCGAGCTCGTCGGCCTCGATCTCGACCACCGTGCGCTTGTCGCCTTCCTGGGTCTCCCAGGAGCGCATCTGCAGCCGGCCGGTCACGACGACGCGCGTGCCTCGGGTGAGGGTCTCCGCACTGTTCTCGGCCAGGCTCCGCCAGGCGTTGACCGAGAAGTACGACGTCTCGCCGTCCTTCCAGTTGCCCGACTCGTCCTTGTAGCGGCGGTTGACCGCCACGCGGAACTTCACGACGGCGGCCCCGTTCGGCGTGTAGCGCAGCTCGGGATCGTCCGTGAGGTTGCCCACGATGGTGACCTGGTTCTCGCTCGCCATCTCCATCACCTTCCGTTCCGTGACCGCTCCCCGTCGGATGGCGTGCCGGGGAGGGGGAAGTCGCTGTTCGTTACGCGGCCTCGCCGCGAACGACGATCTTGAACCGCAGGACCTCGTCGGCCAGCCGCAGCGTCCGTTCGAGATCGGTCAGGACCCCGGGATCCGCCGTGAACTCGACCACGACGTAGTAGCCCTCGGCCTGCCGTTCGATCTCGAATGCCAGACGCCGGCGGCCCCAGCGATCGACGTTACCGACCTGGCCACCCGCCTCGCCGACGACGCGGGTGATGCGGTCCAACGCCCCGGACACGACCGACTCGTCGGCCTCCGCGGGCAGGATGAGCATGCCTTCGTACTGCCTCAGTTCTCCACCTCCTCTGGTCTGGACGGCCCCCACCGGGGGAGCAGGATGTGTGGCTGGCGCCCAGTCTAGCGGCTCGCTGGTCGGGCGACCCTAGCACCCGCGGGTGACACGCAGAGACCGGCCCGGCGTCCCGTCGGCGCCCCGGTAGAATGCTGCGAACGGCTGCCGTGCACTCACGAAGGAGGCGCGAGCGATGACCATCACGATCCGCGACCTGCAAGCGTGGAAGGCCGAAGGCAGGCGGTTCGCGATGCTCACGGCCTACGACTACCCCACCGCCAAGATCTTCGACGACGCCGGGATCCCGGTGTTGCTCGTCGGCGACTCCGTGGGCAACACGATCCTCGGCTACGAGAACACACTGCCCGTGACCATGGACGAGATGCTGCACCACACGCGCGCGGTCGCGCGCGGCGTCACCAACGCGCTGGTGGTGGGCGACATGCCGTTCCTCTCGTACCAGGTCGGCGTCGAGGAGGGCGTCCGCAACGCCGGCCGATTCCTGAAGGAAGCGGGCGCCGGCGCCGTCAAGATCGAGGGCGCGCGGCTCGAGCTGGTGCACACGCTCGTGGAGCTCGGGATCCCCGTGATGGCGCACGTCGGCCTGACGCCGCAGTCGGTGCACGCGATGGGCGGATACCGCGTCCAGGGCCGCGGCGAGGAAGCCGCACGGGTGACCGATCAGGCGCTCGCGCTCGAGAAGGCGGGCGCCTTCGCGATCGTGCTCGAGGCCATGCCGTCCGAGCTCGGCGCGGAGCTCACCAGGACCCTGCAGATCCCGACGATCGGCATCGGCGCGGGACCGGGGACCGACGCGCAGGTGCTCGTGTCCCCCGACCTGCTCGGGCTCTCGGAGCGCGTGCCGAGGTTCGCGCGGGCCTACGTCGACCTGCGCGGCGAGATCGCGAAGGCCGCGACCGCGTTCGCCGCCGACGTCGCCGCCGGGACATTCCCCGACGAGGAGCACTCCTACACGTAGCGGATCTCGCGCTCGCGCCAGAGCTCGTCCGACGGGGCCACCAGAGACTCGGAGCGAGGCGAACGCGCGATCTCGAACTAGCCGACCCGCTCCAGAAAGGCGAGCGTGCGCCCCTTCAAGAGCCCGGCGGCCTGCTCGTCGTAGTCGTCCGAGCTCGGGTCGGCGAACAGGTGACCCGAACCCGGATAGACGAACAGCTCCGCGCCCTCGATCTGCTCGACCAAGGCCTCGGCCGCGGGGCGATCCTCGCCCGCCCACGGGTCCTCATCCATCATGTGGATCTGGAGCGGCACGCCCTCGGGCCAGGGGCCCTCGAACTCGGAGGTCGGCAACGCCCCGTGGAACAGGATCGCCCCCCGCGCACCGGCGCGCGTCTGCGTCAGCGACTGCGCCGGCATCACGCCGAGCGAGAAGCCCGCGTAGACGATGTCGGCCGGGAGCCCTTGGGCCGCCTCCGAACCGCGGCGGATGATCTCCGAGAAGCCGACCTGCTTGGCGTTGGCGACACCCTCGTCGACGGTCCCGAACGTCTTGCCCTCGTAGAGGTCCGGCGCGTGGATCGTGTGCCCGGCCTTCCGCAGCTCGTCGACGAACGCGAGGAACCCGGGCGTCTGCCCTTGCGCGTGGTGAAACAGGAGCACCGTCGCCATCGCGCCCACTGTAGCCAAACGCGGCGACGTCGTCGGCGCGGACTCCCCACCCGCCCCCTTCACGCGGACCGGTCGCAGCTCTCGAGCGAGCCACGGGTAACCGCTCCCCGCCCGACCGAATCTCGCGGCGGGGCCGGTGGATCCAAAGTTCCTTCCGTCGGACGCTCAGGCCCACGTCGGCGCGTGCCGAAGGTAGTGGGACGGCACGAACGGGTGGGCGCCCACGAGGCGCCCCCCACCGGCAGAGCCACATCATGGATCTGGCCGGACGTGAAGGCGGGGCCGCCACCCCCTCGGCGGCCCCGCCGCCTTTTTGTCGGCTCGCTCCTGGTCTCGCTCCTTGGGCCTCGTCGGGCGGGCCGCGCCGCGAGCGGTGCGCCCGGCGATAATCGGCCGGATGTCGAACGCCGTCCGACGGATCGGGCTCGGGACCGTCTTCGCGCTGCTCGCGGGCACCCTCGTGCTCGGTCACGCCCTCAAGGCGCCGTGCGCGTCCGGCGAGTGGGGCGACAACCGCCAGTACACCCGGCTGTGCTACTCGGACACCGTGCACCAGCTCGGCACCGAGCAGCTCCGCGGGGGCCGGCTCCCCTTCCTGGACGCCTGCGCGGACACCACGGCCGAATGCGACGAGTACCCAGTCCTCACGATGTGGACGATGCGGGTCGCCGCATGGATCTCGGGCCCGAGCACCACCGGCTACTTCTACGCGAGCGCGATCATGCTGTGGATCGCCGCGTTCGTCATCGCGTTCTGCCTGTACCTGCTCGTCGGCGATCGGGTCCTCTACTTCGCGCTCGCCCCCACGCTCGCGCTCTACGCGACGATGAACTGGGACCTGCTCGCGGTCGCGCTCGCCACGGTCGGCACGCTCGCGTACCTGCGACGCAGGGACGGCTGGTCGGGAGCGCTCCTCGGGCTCGGGGCAGCGGCCAAGATCTTCCCGATGTTCCTCGTGGTCCCGTTCGTCGCCGCCCGCTTCCGTGGGGAGGAGCCCGATCGCGGGATCCGGCTCGCGTGGGCCGCGGTGGGGACGTGGGTCGCGGTGAACCTGCCCTTCGTGCTCCTCGCGCCCACGGGCTGGTGGGAGTTCTTCCGATACAACGCGGCTCGCCTGGCCGACTGGGACAGCCTGTGGTACCTGGCGTGCGAACGCACGACGGGCGAGACCTGCACGAACACGCGACTGGTCAACCTGGCTTCCGTCGGGCTGTTCGTCGCGTGGGTCGCGGTCGTGTGGGTCCTCAAGGCCCGGCGCGAACCCGGGTTCCCGCGGTGGACGCTCGGTTTCCCGATCCTGGTGCTCTTCCTGCTGACCAATAAGGTCTACTCGCCGCAGTTCAGCCTGTGGCTCCTCCCGTGGTTCGCGCTCGCGTTCCCCCGGCTGGGGTGGTTCGCGGCGTTCGAGCTCGCGGACGTGGCGGTGTTCGTCACGCGCTTCTCGTGGTTCGGCCGCTACCTCGGCATCGATGGTGGGGTCGCTGGGTTGCC
>CBRGMI010000082.1:0-8110 GCA_967797495.1 uncultured bacterium | reverse complement strand
TCCAGAGTCAGCCGGGCTACCGTTACCCCACGGGCCAGTGGTGATCTGCGGTCATGCTACACACCGACCGAGCACCCCGCAGCGTCCGCCACCGCGATCATCGGCACACTGCCCTCGTGGCTCGGTCGGCAAGGAACTAGGGAGGTGGCTCCAGCTGTTCGGTCCAGGTACGAGCCTGCTCGAGCTTCCGTAGCCGCTCCTCCACCGCCTCCTGGGCCACGTTTCGCTCCTGCTCCCTCTCGATGAGGACCTGCACGTAGAACTCGTTCGCCAGCTGAATATCCCTGTTCACGTTCTCCGTCCACGTGATGAAGTCCTCTTCGCTTTCGAGAGGAAGGACGATGATCTCCGCCTCTTGAATCGAGAGCGGCGGGTAGTCCTGTCCACGATGCCTGGACTCGAAGAACTCCCTCCACTCACGCGGCGGCGACGCCGAGATCGGGAAGTGAAGGACGATGCGGGTGGCTCCGGTTCGTTCGTCGACGCTGCGTGGATCCGGCTTTCCTGTCCGCTTGATCGGCTCCCAGTCCATGAGGGCGGATGCTATCAGGAGGCCCGACCGTCCACGGGGAACGTCTCGAGTCCGGGCGGCACGTCCGTTCGGAACGATCGCACGATCCGCTCGAAGTCGTTGCGTTCGTCCTCCCAGCCACCCGGGGAGAAGATCGCGACGATCAGGTAGCCCGTCACTCCGTCGCCGAGTGTCATCGCCGCGGCGACGCTCGAGGTGACCTCGCCGCCCCGATCGATGTCCGCCACGATCAGTCGCGCGGGGTTGCCGTCCACATGCGTCGGATCGTCGATCGTGACGTCGACGATGGGGTTGCCGGTCAGGTAGTAGAGCGCCATCTGATCGAGGTCGTCGAAGCCGTCGGCCGTCACGGCGTAGGCCCGATAGATCGTCTGGTCCGGTTCGCCCTGGGCGGCCACGTCGATGCCGCCAAACGCTCCGGAGGCGGGGGAGGGACTCGGCGCGGGCGGGCTCGAGACCACGCCGGTAAGAAAACGGGGCCCGCTCTGGGCCGGCTGCGGCGGGGTGACGGTGAAGTCGTTGGCCGAGGGCAGGTTCAGGGCGAACATCCCTTGCTCGTCGTAGTAGCGGGCGAATTCGCGTCCGGAGTCATGCGTACAGGCCACGCATGGAAGGAAGGCGATCAGGCAAACGAGTAGCGCCGAACCCCTTCTCATGGGCAAGATGGTTGCACGCCAACGCGGCATTGACCAGCGGCCCGTCGGGTGCCTACGGTGCCGCAGCGGATCCTGGGGGTGGGACGTGAACAAGAGCGGACTGATCGCGGAAGTGGCGAAGCGCACCGGCGGGAGCAAGGCGGACATCGGTCGCATGATCGATTCGTCCATGGACGTGATCCGGGAGACGGTGTCGCGTGGCGACCGGGTCTCGCTGGTCGGGTTCGGGACCTTCGAGCGCAAGCGCAGGAACAAGAGGGTCGCCCGGAACCCGCGCAAGCCGATGACGCCGATCGTGGTGCCGGCGCGCGATCTGCCGTGGTTCACCGCCGGGAAGGAGTTCCGCGAGATGGTCGCGTCCAAGCGGCGACGCGTTCCGGCCAAGCGATAGCGCTCGAAACGCCACGCCCGTCGCGGCGCCGTGCTACAGCGTCACGATCTGCAGGTTCCTCGCGACCTTGCGTCCGGCCTCCTCCACCAGGTCGAACCGGACGCGTTGGCCGAGCCGCAGCGAACGCAGGCCCGAGCCCTCGACCGAGACGGCATCGATCGCCACCTCGGTGCGGTCGTCCATCAGCAGGCTGCCGATCCGCTCCTCGCCCTCGAAGTCCTTGATCGTGCCCTGTGGCATCGCGCCCTCCCGAGCTACGCGCGCAGGCGCGCGCCGAGGTCCATCTGGAGGCAGACCTCTCGGGTCCGCCCTCGCCTGCCGTCGGCGAGCAGCGTGAGGATATCGTCGGGGCGATCGACGTCGAACGACAGCTCGCGGCGCTCGACGATGGAGACCGGGAGGCCACGCGCCCGGGCGAGCTCCACGTGCCGACGGAACGAGTCGGGCCCAAACCTGGCGGGGATCGCCCGCGGAGGGCGCCGCAGGAGCAGGCTGGTTCCCGATCCGTCCGCCGAGCGCGCGAGGACGACCGCTCCGAGCGTCCGAAGGGCTTCGTGGAGCGTGTCGACGGTGACGAGCGGAACATCGGCCGGCAGCACCGCGAGCGCGGTCGCGCCGTCGTCCTTCGCCTTCGTCTCGACCTGCCGGATCGCGTTCGCGAGGGGAGGTTTGGCCTCGGGGATCGGTCGGGCGCCCCGGCCGGCGGCGATCTCGAGCGCCACCTCGTCGGGCGAGACCACCCAGGTCTCCCACCCGGGCACGGACAGGGCCGCATCCAAGACGTCCTCGAGCATCGCGAGCGTGAGCGCGCCGCGCTCGAGCCCCGTCAGGGCGGGGGACAGCCGCGTCTTCGCGCGCGAGAGCGACTTCACCGGAACAGCGACGACGCGCATGAGCAGAGGCTAGTACCCCGGCGGTGTAACGAATGCCGGACCGTGTGATCGGCCCGCGGAGCGACGCGGTAGCATCGCCGCCCCGAAGGAGGCGCGTCGTGGAACCGTGGTACCGAGCGGCCGAGCTCGCGTTGGTCCCGCCGTTTCAGCTCTGGTTCAACTGGCGGTTGGAGGGGCTGGAGAGGGTTCCCGCAGAGGGGCCGGCCATCATCGCGGGGAACCACCTCTCCTACCTGGACCCGTTCGCGCACGGCGTCTTCGTGGTCAGGGCCGGGCGCCGGCCCCGGTTCCTCGCCAAGCGGGAGCTGTTCGACGCCCCGTTCGTCGGGACCGTGCTGCGAGGGGCGCACCAGATCTCGGTCCAGCGCGGGACCGGCGACCGGTCGCCGATCGATGACGCGGCTCGCGCGGTCGAGCGGGGCGAGGTGGTCGTGATCTACCCGGAGGGGACGACCACTACGACGAACGAGGACTTCTCGCCGGGCCGGGGCAGGACCGGCGCCGTCCGGCTGTCGGTCGCCACCGGCATCCCGATCCTCCCGGTCGCCACGTGGGGGGGTCAGTTCGTCTGGCGCAAGTCGGGGCGGCAGAGCCTCGCGTTCGGACGGCCGATCTGGGTGGCCGCGGGCGATCCGTTCGACCCGACCGAGCGGCTGGGGGGCGAGCCCGACGCCCGCGCGCTCCGCGCTTCCACGGACGACCTGATGGCGGAGCTCGGCGCGCTCGTGGACGACCTGCGCGACCGATATCCCTCGCGCTGGACCCCGGGGTAGGCTGGGGCCGTGCCGCGCGACCACGATCCGGAGGAACGCGATCCGGGGTTCGCCACGCGTGCGATCCACGGCCAAGCGCTGCCACCCGTGGAGCAGGACACGCCCAGTGTCCCCATCTTCCAGACCTCCACGTTCCGGTTCGACACCTCCGACGGATTCGCCGAGACGATCAACTTCCGCCGGCCCGGCTATACCTACACGCGCGGCTACGGGAACCCGACGCTCCTCGCGTTCGAACGCGTGATGGCCGAGCTCGAGGGGACCGAGTCGGCGCTGTCGTTCGCCTCGGGGATGGCGGCGATCCACACGGTGGCCACGACCCTGGCCGCGAACGGCGACACGATCGTGGCGAGCAACGAGCTGTACGGCGGCACCTACTCGCTGTTCGCGCACGTGCTGCCGCGCTACGGGATCGACGTGCGGTTCGTGGATCCGCACGATCCGGACGCGGTCCGGGCGGCGCTGCCCGGCGCGGCGATGCTCTACGTCGAGACGATCGCGAACCCGAACGTGACGGTGTCCGACCTCGAGGCGCTCGGACCGCTCGCGTCGGCCGCCGGCGTCGCGAGCGTGGTCGACAACACGTTCGCGTCGCCGTACCTGTGCACCCCGGCGTCGTTCGGGTTCGACTACGTGCTGCACTCGGCGACCAAGTACATCGGCGGCCACAACGACCTGATCGGCGGCGTCGTCTGCACGTCCGAGGAGCGGATGGCGGCGCTGCGCTCCACGGTGATTGAGACCGGCGGGACGCTCGCACCGCTCGAGGCGTGGCTGTCGATGCGTGGCCTGTCGACGCTGCAGGTGCGGATGGACCGCCACGGCCGGACGGCGCTCGAGCTCGTCGGCTGGCTCGAGCGCCACCCGAAGATCGAGGCCGTGCACTACCCAGGGCTCCGGTCCCACCCGCAGCACGAGGTGGCGCGGCGGATGCTCCCTCGCGGGTTCGGGGGGATGGCGGCGTTCGAGGTCGTGGGCGGGGTCGAGGCCGGGCAGCGCTTCTGCGACGCGCTCGAGCTGATCTGGGTGGCCGCGAGCCTCGGGGGGATCCACACGCTCGTGTGTCACGCCGCCTCGACGACCCACCGGCAGCTCGACGCCGACGCCCGCAGGGCGGCCGGCATCGCCGATGGCCTCATCCGGCTGAGCGTGGGTCTGGAGGACGTCGAGGACCTGATCGAGGACGTCGAGCGCGCGCTGGAGAAGGTGTGAGGCGGCGCGTCGCCGTCGTCTTCGGGGGTCGCTCGGCCGAACACGAGATCAGCGTGCTCTCGGCCCGATCCGTGATCGACGCGCTCGACCCGGACCGGTACGAGGTCCTCGCGATCGGGGTGACGAAGCAGGGTCGGTGGGAGCTCCTGCCGGCGGGTCCGCCGGAACTGCCGGCGGGGGCGTCCCCGGAGGCGCTCGCCGACGTCGCGCAGGGTTCGGGCACCGAGATCGCGCTCGACCAGGAGCCGGGAGCCCAGGCGCTCGTGTCCGCGGACGGTTCGCGAACGCCGATCGACGTGGTCTTCCCGGTGCTGCACGGCCCGTACGGGGAGGACGGGTCGATCCAGGGCTTCCTCGAGATGGCCGGCGTGCCCTACGTCGGTGCGGGCGTGCTGGCCTCGGCGGTGGGGATGGACAAGGCGGTGCAGAAGGTGCTGTTCGCCGCCGCGGGGATCCCCGGCGTGCCGTACGAGGTCGTGTACGAGCGCGACTGGGAGGAGGATCCCGAGGCCGTCGAGGCGCGCGCCGCGCACCTCGGGTTCCCGTTGTTCGCCAAGCCTGCGGCGCTCGGGTCCTCGATCGGGATCGAGCGTGTCGAGGACCCGTCGCGGCTGCGCGGCGCCCTGGAGACGTCGCTCCGGTTCGGCCGCAAGGCGGTGCTCGAACGCGCGGCCACCGGCGCGCGCGAGCTCGAGGTCTCGGTACTCGGCAACGACGATCCGGTGGCCTCGGTCGCGGGCGAGATCGTCCCTCGGGGTCACACCTTCTACGATTTCGAGGCCAAGTACCTCGACGAGCATGGCGCCGAACTGGTGATCCCGGCCGACATCCCGCCGGATACGCTCGAGGAGATCCAACGCCTCGCGGTCGCCGCGTTCCGGGCGATCGACGCGGCCGGGATGGCGCGGGTCGACTTCTTCCTGATGCAGGACGGGCGCGTGTTGGTCAACGAGGTGAACACGATCCCGGGGTTCACCGGCATCTCGATGTACCCGCGGCTGTGGGAGGCCTCGGGCCTGCCCTACCCGGAGCTCGTCGACCGACTGATCGAGCTCGCGATCGAGCGCCACGAGGCCGAACGCAAACGCGGAACCGGGGTCTGACGCCGGGCGATCGAGGCCGGCTCGCCTCTACAGGTGGACGACGGGGCAGGTGAGCGTCCGGGTGATCCCCTCGACGCCCTGGATCTTCGCGACGACCAGCTTGCCCAGCTCGTCGACGTTCTTCGCCTCGGCGCGCACGATCACGTCGTAGGGTCCCGTCACGTCCTCGGCCTCTGCGACGCCGGCGATGTCGCGGACCTCCTTGGCGACCTGGGCGGCCTTGCCGACCTCGGTCTGGATCAGGATGTACGCCTGGACCACGCTGGACCTCCCTGTTCGCGAAGCGCTCATGCTATGCGGGCACCCCGAAGCCCGACAAACGCTCGTCCGTGCCGCACAAGGGGATGTGTGGGGCCGCCGGTCCGGTCATCCGCGTGAGCGGAGTTCCATAATCGAGGGGTGGTCTCCAAGAGGAAGCGGTCCAAGCGCGACGACGACCCGCTCGCCGCGTACCGGCGGATCCGCAAGCCGATGCCGCCGCCCGAGAAGGTCGTCCCCGACAAGCGGCGCGAGCTCGAGAACGAGGAGGCCCGGCGCGAGATCGAGGAGGAGAGGTGATCTTCGCCGACCGAACGGATGCGGGTACACGGCTCGCCGAGGCGCTCCGGCACCTCGGACCCAACGTCGTGGTGCTCGCGATCCCGAGAGGGGGCGTGATCGTCGGTGACGTGGTCGCGCGGGAGCTCGGCTGGCCGCTCGACGTGGTCGTCCCGCGCAAGGTGGGGGCGCCGGGCAACCCGGAGCTCGCGATCGGCGCGGTGGCACCGGGGATCAGGGTGCTGGATCCGAGGATGGTGCACGCGCTCAGCGTGAGCGAGCCCTACCTCGAACGAGAGATCGAGACGCAGGAGGCGGAGATCGAACGCCGCCAGCACGCCTACCGTGGTGGCCGGCCGCCCCAACCCGTCGCGGGTCGCGTCGCGGTGATCGTCGACGACGGCGTGGCGACCGGCAGCACGGCCGTGGCCGCGCTCCGGTGGGCGCGGGCGCAGGGCGCCGAACGAGTGGTGCTCGCGGTGCCGGTGGCGCCGCCGCAGACGCTCGAGCGCCTCCGCGCCGAGGCCGACGAGGTGGTCGTGCTCGAGACGCCGCAGCCGTTCCTCGCGGTGGGCGAGTGGTACCGGGATTTCGACCAGACCACCGACGAGCAGGTCGTCTCGGCGCTCGCCCGCGCGGCGGGCACCCGCGCGTGAGGATCGTCGAACTCGTGGTCGCGGGGCTGTTCGCGCTCGGTGGCCTGCGCGCGATCTGGTACTGGAGCCGACGGCCGTTCGAGGGCACCGACGTCGTCGACCACCTGCTCTACGCGCTGTACCTCACGGGCCGGATCGGCCTGTGGTTCGCGTTCGCCGGCTTCTTCCTGATCTACGCTTCCATCCAGGTCCAGGGCCGCGCGGCGCTGGACGATCTCGAGGAGTTCCGGTGGTACCTGATGGTGCCGCTCGTCCTCGCGGCCATGCAGTTGCTGGGCGGTTGGTTCCTGGGCCGGCGCTCGCCGGCGGACGATGCCTGAGGTCTACCCGACCGCCTTGACGATCTCCGGCGTGAGTTCGGGGAACCCTTCGAGATGCGCGATGCGTTCGGCCTTCAGGCGATCGACGATCTCCCGGTACTCCTGCAGGCGCCCCTGCCGCTCGTAGAGGCGACGCGGTTGCAGGAGCTCCGCGTCGTCGAGTTCCGGGACAGCCTCGGCCACCTGGTAACCGAAGTCATCGTCGTCGGCCCACGAGATCGAGCGCTCGGCGATGCCCTTCACACACGCCGAGGTGTGCGGGATCTTCACCTTCTTGGAGCGATCGTCGTCGTCCACGCCCCCGACGCGCCCCGTGTTCAGCAGGTACGTCTCGATCGGGTGCGTCGCGAGCAGCTCGAGGATCCGGTTGCCCTGCAGCCCGTGCGGCAACGGGAAGAAGGGGTTGGTGCCGGGGACCCGCAGGAACTTGCCGGCCTCGGACGCGCCTCCGGCGGAGGTGCCGGTCGTCTCGCCGAGCATGAAGTAGGCGGCGGCCTGCTCCTGATCGAGCCGCGCGACCGCGGGGATGATGTCCTCGTTCCGGTTGAGGATCAGCAGGTAGTCCACGGTCCCGACGTCCATCGCGTCGCGGAACCGGGTGAGGTCGTCCATGCGGAACACCGCCCGCCCGTTCTGCGTGTAGCGCTCCTCGAAGAAGTTCACGTTGCCGTCTTCGTCCTGGTACACGTTCTCGAGGTAGGTCGTCGGCTTGACGACCGCGTTGTAGATGTTGGGCTCGAAGTCCGGATCCAGGCTGAACGTCTTCGCGAAGCACCCGTTCTCGGTCCCGTAGGGCTTGCCGCCGGGCATGAGCGCGACGAAATCATCCTGCACGGGCAACGAGTCGTTCTGCGTCGTGAACGTCGTGGTGGTTTTCCCCGTGCCCGAGAGCCCGATGATCATGAACACCTTCTCGCCGGCGGCGGTCGGGACGACCTTCAGCCCGGCGTGGAGGGCCAGGCCGCCGAGGTCGTAGACCTTCGCGTTCCACATCCGCAGGCCGCCCTTCTTCGACTCGCCGAAGTAGTCGGAGTTCA